>NZ_DASYBS010000141.1:0-145483 GCF_036500665.1 Cedecea sp. | reverse complement strand
AACTGGAACCGGCTTCCGGGATTTAATCTGCTAACGCTGGTAGTGAATAACGTCCCGTTTAAGGACGGGGTACAGGTCCACGAAACATCAGATCAGATCGTTGCCTGATTGCTCCGTACACCAGATTTGACAATAACTCGCTACAAATTAATGCTACGTTATTCGTAGTATCGTGTCTAAACAAAAACTACGAATATCGTAGTTATGCGAACCACTCCAAATTACCGTGAAATATTCTGCAAAAGGCTCAGGGCATCACGCCTTGCTAGTGGCCTGTCGCAGAAAAAGCTCGGTATGTTGGCGGGTATAGATGAGTTTGCAGCGAGCACGCGTATCAATCGGTATGAGCGTGGAATCCATGAGGTTGATGTTCAGACCGCCCAACATTTGGCTGCGGTATTGAATGTGCCACTGGCCTACTTTTATGCCGATGACGACCGACTAGCAGAGCTGATCCTTGCCTTTGGTCGATCTGCATCTCAAAAATAAAAAGAGTTTATTTTGGCTTTGGGCACTAGACCCGCGCATAGCCTCAGATTTGTAATGAACTACGTTACTCGTAGTAGTAGTTAAGTACGAAAGCTACGACTATCGTAGCTATGAATACTTCAATTAATTATCTCGACGTTTTCTGCCAGCGACTGAAAGCAGCGCGCCTGGCTAAAGGCCTATCACAAAAGAGCCTCGGCATTCTTGCCGGGATTGATGAGTTTGTCGCAAGTACCCGTATCAACCGTTATGAGAAGGGCGTTCACCAGGCCAGCATTGACGTTGCCCAACAGCTTGCTAACGCTCTTGAAGTGCCGTTGGCATACTTCTATATGGTTGATGATGAGCTGGCGGACTTGACGCTTAGTTGGTCCAAACTTTCTGATGAAGAAAAAGACAAGATTTTTGCCTTCATAAAAAACAAATCCTCCTGATTTCTGCATAATAGAGCCAACTTATTGGTTCTATTATCACCCTTAATGCTTATCTCTATTGTATGCTATTAACTATTGCGGTTATCGATAAGTGGTGTTCATATTAAAACGCATTTATATGTTACCCATACTTGTTAAGGGATTCATATTCGTGACCATCATCTGATTTTTCATTGTTTAAGAACAATCTCCCAACTGGTTATTATCTTTAATTATCACAGGGTAGTACACTGGATAATAAATCATAACACGAAAAAGGGATTTTTAATGGTAGTTGGTGAAAGGACAAAGCCTACATCAGGCACGCCTATAACTCCCGGGGGAGTCAGGCAGTTAACATTAGGTGAGATTACGCTGCTAGAACCCTTTACGGTTACAGCAGTGTTCGGATTCATTAATAAAGTTTCCTTCATTTTAATCTGCAGTCAAATATACAAATGCAGTACCTATTTCAATAAGCGTCTATTATGAAGAAAATAGCTTCTATATTTACGGTTGTGATTATGCTTACAGGTTGCCCAGGGGGGAAACCTGCGCCACAGGCAAGATATACTTACATCAATGTTGAAAAGCTATGTTTCAGCGTTGATAAAAAAGACGTATTGAACTATTACCGAATAGAATCAATTCAGGAAACAGGATACACCGTAATAAAAAATGATGAAGGGTTACATCTAAAATACCCTGATAATTGTATTAATGTGAAATGGAAGTACGGTTATAGCTATGCTATTTCTTATGGTCTGAATGATAAAAATTATATACACCGATTCTTTATTGACAATAACGGACAGCTCACCAATACGGAGTATTAATAATGTCTTTACCTGCTTATTTATTTCTTTATGACGAAAATGGAATGCAAATTGTTGGTGATTGCATGGCACCCGACAGAGAAAGGGCTCTAGAGATCATGAACTGGGGCTCAGAAAATGAGCGAAGTTCTGTAGATATGCTCCATTCTGGATTAAACAGGGAATAGATTATGCCAAACAGCACGGTTATTAAGAGCCTGCATTGTACGTTAACGGCTGTACTGTTATTGCTTGTGGGTGGCTATGCGGTATATCAGTATTACTTCAATAGCCCACCGGATGATGTATTTTTCTCCCGCCAAAAAGTCACCGATACTACGTTCTTATATATCACGCGTTACAAAGGTGGTGGCGCTACGGTTTCGGAGGTCTATCGCTATTATCTGGACGGCAACCTATCGGGCGATCCAATGGAGCATCTGAAGAATCGTGCCCCGTTTCTGGTCTCAGCAGTGAGCAATGCCAGGGTAACGGGTTATGGCAGCCACGTTAACGTCACACTCACCGGCCGCGTTTATTCATTTACCAACTCTGACTTGTTCTATTCCGATGGCGTCGCGATTATGCCGGTTATCAGCTTCACGGCTAACGGAGTGCGTTAGCAATAAAATATCCCGTTCCAGCCTGTACACCTTATACGCTGTTTTCTTCGTTTTACAGCCTACAGGGTGTAATGTCTAAAAACAGCTTATAGTTTGTACCGGTATCTAACACAAGGTCCGCACGTTATGAATCCTGTTTACCCTCTGAGAACCGTGAATCAGCTGCGTCCTCTCCTGGTCGGCTTTCGTAAAGCTAACGGCCTAACGCAGAAAGAGATTTCTGAAAGGCTGGGCGTAACGCAGCAAACCTATGCCCGCTTAGAGGCTAATCCTGGCCGCGCAAGTATTGAGCGTCTGTTCAGGGTGTTTACTGTGTTGGGCATAGAAATGGTGCTTTCCTCGGGGCCTTCTTCATCCCTCGTCCGGTTGGAAGGTAACTCAGGCAAGCAGGACGCTTCTCCTGCCAGACGGGAAAAATGGTGAGGGTAAGCCTCGTCCCGCATCGCCACCTGCCCTGGCAGAATTCATTTTCGAAGGCATGCGCCAGCAGTGCAGGCGGCTGGCTGCGGGGCAGAGTTAATCTTAAATTTCCCGCACCAACCGCGCCGGGCTCCCGACATAAACCCCAGCCACTAAGATATCTTTCGTCACCACGCTGCCTGCGCCAATTACTGCGCCGCTGCAAATATTCTCCGTCAGAATGGTGCTGCCGCTGCCTATGGTGACGTTATCGCCGAGGGTGATGGCTATCCAGCTCTCCGGGTTGGGGTCTGGCCTGCCGCTGCGGAACAGGTCGTTGGCGAAGGTGACGCCGTGGCCGATAAAGCAGTTTTTGCCGGTGGTGACGTTTTCGCACAGGAACGAGTGGGATTGGATGCGGGTGCCGGAGCCGATCACGCAGTGGCGCTGAATCTCAACAAAAGGCCCGACAAATACGTCGGCCTCCAGCGTGCATTCGTAGAGGTTAACCGGTTCGACAATCGTCACGTCGTCAGCAGCAATCACATCCCGGATGCCGCTTTTGATGATTTTCATAAATGCCTGCCCTAGTGTATAGAGTGGATTCTATTAGACCGAAGTCATAGCCCAACGGCTAGGGTTTTGTATGCTGCTACAGAAGGCAAAATCTTAGAGAGTTCGCGCATTCTATAACGACCTTGTCGGCACAATAATAAATATGGTGAAGTCAGTATGTGGAAATTTTTTAAGCAATGGTTCAAGGCACAGGCATCCTATTTCTTCTGGGGCTATGTTCCGTGGCTGTTCGTTCTCATTTTTGGTATCGTTGCTGTAACGTATTTTCGCTCTTATGCGCTACAGGCGACAGGGGTTTTTATATTGCTTGTTTTTGCTTTTATTATTTGGCTTAATCGGCTTCGTTAATTATATAAGGATATTAATTATGTCAGCTCCAGCTCACTTACGGCTGACTGATGAAAATGATTCCTCAATGCCGCCAGCGCTTAAAAATATCCCAGCGCTGACGGCATTGTTTTTTACTACTTCGTATAAAACCGATAAGTCGCCGTATAAGGCACTTTCAGCGTTGCGCCAAACGTTGTCGGGTCGCAGACCGTCGGGCCGGTTACGCCGCCGCGCGTGTCCACGCGCTGGATGCTGCTCACGTTGGCGAACAGGCCTGGCTGGGCCTCTGAGGTGCCGGTCAGCAGCAGCCACGGAATCGAGTCTTTATCTTTCGACGGGCGAGTGGCGCTTAGCGCTCCGGCGACCGCGCTGCCGTCCGTGGCCTGCCAGTGCGGGCCGTCGAAGTGCTTGCCGACGAGGTGCTTCAGGCCTTTATCGCTGAACAGGTCGGCTTCCGGGGCCTGAAATACCCAGCTCCCGGTTTTGGCCCCGGCGTCCGCCGCCGCGCAGCGATAGATCTGCACGCCACGGGCATAAAGCTCGGTTTGCAGATGCTCGTCTTTTGGCGCATCGATAGAAGTCTCTGCGGCGTTCGCCAGGGCCGGAAGCCCGCCCATCATCAGCGTGAAACATGCCACCGTTAAGAAGCGCTTGCTCATGACGTCACTCCGCACACCATACGTGCCCCGCCGCCGCCGAGCATCGCCGGGTGGTCAGAGTGGTTATCGCCGCCGGCGTGGATCATCAGCGAGTGGCCTTTGAGGTCAGACATGCGCAGGCGAGGAGCCAGCACCGGGTAGGTTGCGGTGCCGTCGCTGTCGACGTACAGCGCAGGCAGGTCGCCGAGGTGGCCGTTGCCCCACGGGCCTTCATGCTTGCCGGTGTGGGCCGGATCTAAGTGGCCGCCAGCCGCCTGGCCAGCCACCATTTTGCCGTCCTGCATGCCGGGGCCGCAGTTCGGATTAGTGTGAACGTGGAAGCCGTGAATCCCCGGCGGCAGGCCTTTCAGGTTTGGCGTAAAGACCACGCCGTACTGGGTGGCGTGGTATTCAATGGTGCCCGCCGGAGTGGAAGTACCGCTGGCGTCCACGGTGTTCATGGCGACAGTGGCGGCCTGCGCCAGCCCGGTGCAGGCGAGGGCGGTAATACACAGCGTCAGTTTTAGCGTTTTTAACGTGTTCATCGTTTAACCCTGTATTTTTATCGGATGATGCAAAGAGACAGATGTCGCAAAATTTTGTGCTGCGGGCTTATGCGCGGCAGCAAGCTGGTTATAACAAACTGTTTTGCGGCGTGTTTGATTGCTCTGATAGGTAAAGTTGTGGGTTGAAATTCAGCGTGAAGATTTTTAAAAACAATATTTTCATGAACTTATCCTGTGGTCGTGAACGATTAAAGGGAGAGGCCTGAATGAAAAAGAAAGCGTATTTAGCGGTGATAAGAGAGAGTGAAAACGACCGGCTAACGATCGTTAAAAATTATTTGGCTGCTATGCCTTAACTAAAGCATAGATGATTGCGCTGAGCGGGTTGAATACGGTCGCTTAAAATCGGGAGATTTTTAAAAAGCCTTTAATTTTCATCCGGCTTGATAAATAAGATATATCCGAATGGCAAAAGGGCCGCTTAGCGCAGTGCAATAATGCTTACAGGAAGGTTTATTTTTTACTTCATAATGATGCTTTTGGTGTAAGTTTGTTGAAAAAAGTAAACTAATGGAGCCATGTAGCCAGAATATTTTCCAGCTTTTCCAGAGCGTTCGCATGCTTGCTGGCAGACATCTTGTTTATGTTCCTCAGTTTCCACTGCACGGCTGGCAGGTGCTGCATCTGGCTTTCAGGCGCTAACGCCCAGTCGGGTTTTCCGCTTTTGAATGAGAGTAAAAAATCAACTTTAATCTGTGCATTTTCAGCGCTAACAATAATGCGCATTTCATCCGAACTATTGGTCTGTAGAACTGCATTCATCCCGCTTTGAGTTTTCAGTATGGCGGCTATTCGTGAGAGAGCTTCTCTGACATGAGGTAGTGCCTCATCTCTGTTTTCGAGAGGGATATAGGCCAGATCAATATCGACAGAAAGTCTGGGAAAATTGCGGATAAACAAATTGATCGCTGTGCCGCCTTTCAGGGCAAAACAGTTTTCGAGAGCAACAACAGGCAAGGTGCGAACGAGCAGAGCGACCTGTCGGTAAAAAGGCGAACCCCTGTCCATATTAATTCTCCTTGTTGTAAAACGCTTCGGGGATCGTTATTTGGTAACGCTTATCCAGTTTCCCTTCGGGAATTAGCTGTCTTTTTCCCGCGCCTAAATCAATATGCTCTGCCTCCAGTTTTTTGCCCCAGGCATGCTGATAGTAATCGGCAAAAAACAGATACAGCCGCTTTGTTTGAACCGACTGGCTGACAGATAACAGGTATTGCACCTTACGCGGGTTGAGACTTACCAGCCCCTGAAACAATTCTGCGGCATGTTCAAAAGAGATATTCCCCGGCACTGCGCTGAGTATTTCATAGGCCGCCAGCTCAGGCGTGCTGGCCGTGAGCGTTTTGCTGCTTACTTCGCATTTGGTGAGATATTTTTCGCCAGGATTGGACAGCTTCAGGCCGGAAATAGTCAGCCATTCCACACCCGGAAATTCCCTGAACCATTTCGGAAGGGATTCTTTGCCTTCAACGGTCAGCCAGACCTGTTTCTGCACAAGTTGCAGGTAATGCGAGCGGCCCTGGTAAGACAGGCTGCTCAAGCCCGCAAGGCGAACAGGGATGGAAAGCTGATGTTGCAGGCAAAAAACGGCATCGCTCCATTCCGGCTGCCGTCCCGCACGCGCATAGACACCGGCGCGCAATTTGTTTAACCAGCCATTTTGCGCGTATTTATGTGCCAGTGACGGGCTGATGCCGTGCCGGGTCATCCACGACTGCAGGACGAGATCTCCGGGTAGGGTATTTTGCAAGAGCCAGTTTAATTTTGACGACATAGGTTAACCGTGGGTGTCACTAAATAAAAATAAGTAAACTATCGGTGGCCTATTGTGTCAATCAGAAGTGCCGGTTGTCAGGCCGGTAATGTGAGGGTGAGCAGAGTTGGTGGCTTGAAAATTCAGGGCCGCTTAGCGGCCCTTGAAGTGAATAAAAAGATTTAAGCCAGCGGCCGGGAGCCAATCATTCGGGCGCTCTTAATCCACGCCATAGATCCCATCACCGCAATCGCCGTCAGCAGGATGTACTCCAGCGACATGGCATACACGCCCTGAATGGCGTAAATCACTACGCTAATCACGTCGATAACCACCCACAGCAGCCAGTTCTCAACGTATTTACGGGTCATCAGCACCATCGCGGCGATCGACAGGATCAACATCGCGGAATCCCACAGCGGGAAGGCATCCGGCTGCAGCTGCGGCATCTCAACCGCCACGCCGAGGCTCTGCATAATGCCCACCGCGATGCGGGTCAGCACGGCGAAGACCGGGTCGATGAAGAAGGTCATCAGCGCGATGGCGATCAGGCACACCGCCACCAGCGTGAATGCCTTGCTGCGCGGCAGCCAGCGGATCTTCAGCGCGGCCTCGTTGGCCTCGTTTTGGCGGCTCCATGCGTACCAGCCGTACAGGTTGGCGGCGAAGAAGAACACCTGCAGCAGCAGGCTGGCGTAAAGCTGGATCTGGAAGAAGATCGCCGCAAACAGCGTGACGTTAATCAGGCCGAACAGGTAGTTGATGATCTTCTCTTTGCTGGCGAACCAGATGCAGAGCAGGCCGAAAACGGTGCCGATGGCCTCGATCCACGAGAGCGCGTAGCCGCCTTCGCCGAGCGGAATGGTGACCATCACATTCTTAATGCTGAAGAAATCCATGATTACTGCTCCTGGCTGTCAAGGTAGAGCGCTTCGAGGGCGAGTAAGATCTCGCGGGATTCACCCTGCAGGCAGGACTGTTCCTGCTGCTGGTAGTTGTTAATGCCTTCTTCAAGATTGCCGCTGTGTTCAACCACGACGTTAAGCACGGAGGCGATGCGTAAGCCGCGCAGCGCGCCGACCACCATTAGCGGCGCCGTTTCCATATCCGCGGCGAGGATGCCCTTGCCGGACCAGAACTGGTTAATCTCGTCTTCGCGTTCGGTGTAGAAGCTGTCGTGGCTGCGCACGTAGCCGCAGTGGCTGGCGTAGCCCAGGCGTTTGGCCTGTTGAGCGAGATGGTGCACCAGGCCGATGTCCGCGCAGGCCGGGTAGCCTTTGTCGATGTACATCTGGCTGGTGCCGTCGTCCCGCACGGCGGCGGTGGCGATGACGAGGTCACCGAGGCGAATATGGTTTTGCATCGCCCCGCAGCTGCCGATGCGAATCAGGTTGGTGACGCCAATCTGGCGCAGCTCTTCCACGGCGATGGCGGTAGAAGGCCCGCCCATGCCGGTAGACATCACCAGGACTTCCACGCCGCGAAACCAGCCGCGCAGGGCGCGATATTCCCGGTTGCTGCCAAAGTCTTCTACGTTGTCCAGAAACTGAGCGACGTGTTCCACGCGTTTAGGATCGCCCGGCAGGAGCGCATAACGGGCGTGCGTCATCTCCCGGCTGAGCCGGATATGGGGCTGGAGTTGGGTCATGATATTTACCTGGCGTTAAACGAGCCATTTGGCATGGCTCAGGATTGGCTGCTGTTATTTAATGTTCGGCGTGCTGGCGCAGGCGTTGAGGATCGAGAACCTGAATCTGCTCGCCGTGAATCGCAATAATATTGTCTTCCCGCAGTTCGGATAAAATCCGGTTAATGCTGCGCGGCGCCACCGCAAACTGCTCGCTTAATTGCTGCTTATTAAGCGGGATGCTGCTCTGTATTTGCTGGTATTTCTGCCACAGCACCAGGCAAATACGCTGATGTAACGAATAAAGAATGTCTTCTCCGGCCTTTTTGGACAGCTGATAATATTGAACGCTGACGGCCTGTAATATTTTTTGATTAAAGTAATTGTCTAACCCCAGCCAGCGAATAAACTCTTCCCGCGTCAGCACTAATAACGCCGCGTCGCTAACCGCTTCTACCGAGCAGATGTATTGCCGCCGCTCGAAGATTTCCAGCTCGCCCAGCATGTCGCCCTTTTTATAGCGCGCCTGGGAATATTTTCGCCCGTCGTCAGCGGTGGTGAAAACGTCGATTTCCCCTTTAACGATCAGGTGGAATTCATCGCAAATTTCCCCCTGGCGAAAAATCAGCTAGCCGCGAGGGTAATGTTTTAGCTGCCAGCTGCGCAGAATATCCAGCGGGCAATACTTCAGCAGCTCATACAGCGCCGGGTCGCCGGTCACTCTTTCAATGACGCTGAGCCAGTCGCTTTGTCTGCTCTCGTTTTTCATGGTGTTCACTATAAAATTTCCCGTCAAATAAGGACAGGACGCCCGTCCCGCGTTGCCCACAGATTAGCGTGAAAACTGCCAGCGGGATCTGAAATCCGCATCGTGGCCGGGACATTTGTCCCGCCGGTTCGCTGGCGGAGTGGGCGATTTGCTTGTTTTTCGTACATACTGTTTTTGAAGTTCACCCAATCTATTAACTGTTTATGATTTTAATCAAGGAGTTAACATGTCTGGTTGGTTCGAATTAAGCAAAAGCAGCGACGGGCAGTTCAAGTTTGTGCTCAAGGCGGGCAACGGGGAAGTGGTGCTCACCAGCGAGCTGTATAAAACCCGCGCCTCGGCGGACAACGGCATCGCCTCCGTGCGCACCAACAGCCCGCTGGATGAACGCTTCGACAAGAAGGTCGCCAGCAACGGGAAGTTCTACTTCAACCTCAAGGCCGGGAATCATCAGGTGATTGGCACCAGCCAGATGTACGCCACGGAACAGTCCCGGGATAAAGGCATTGCCTCGGTGAAAAATAACGGTGGAACTGAAACGGTGAAAGATAAGACTTAACCGGAACCAGGGGCGGCGGGCGCAAGGCGTAACATCCCCTTGGGTGATGTTTTACGCGATGCTGCACCGGCCACCTTTTCCCGGAAGCAGCGTAGATGATGTGCTGTATTTCGCCGGGAGCCTGAAAGTAATAAAAATGAAAGTGGAATCTACCCCTGCGGCGTATCGCCATGCCGGGCTTCACCTGCCCGCAAAGAATAACGTCCCCGGCACGAGTCTTCAGCTGCTCGTTTGGCAGATCAAAGACAAAACCGGCATCGTGCCTGCGCACCTTATCCCGCTCCAGCGCGTGGCCTCGGAGCACAACTGTATCATCGGCATTCGCCCGGTGGACAAGCTGGCTACGGCGCTGATTGAGGCCGGGCATCCAACCAAAGGTTTTCACATCAAGGGGAAAAGCGCCTCGTGGGGGCCGCAGGCAGGGTTTATCTGCGTGGAGCAGCGTTTTAGCAAGCTGGAGAATGCTTCACCCGAACGAATTGCGAAGTTCAACCTGCAGACGCAGGCCTGTATTGCCGAAGGGCATGCGGCAGCCGTGCCGCTGGAGGTTTCCCAAAGCCGCCTGCACGCCCTTTTTGAGCAGGGGCTTATCGACAAGCTTTCCCCGGAGAATCCCCGCGGCGTGAGCCATCTCAGAGCCAGCGGCCCGGGCGGCGAGCGCTATGCGTTTGAAGCCCTACGCCTGCCGGGAAACGGAGAAGCGCGTTACCTGATCTCCCATCGCGGCGCGCCGCTGGAGGTGCTTGCTCCGCATGCCGAAGCCAGGTCTTTTACTGCAGATTACGACCTGATGGTTATCGCCCCGCACGTCAGCGATTTGGGGCCTGAGGATAATTTACAGGTGCCGGATGTGTCCCATCAGGTATTTCGCCAGCGGCTGGAAAATTACCGTACGCTTCCCGAACACGCGGCTTTGCGGCAGGACTATGACGATCCGGCGAGCTTCTACCGTAAGAGCGACGGTGAGATAGGCAATGCCAGCGAACGCGCCCGCCGGATGATCGGCGTGCTTAATCAGGCGCTGGTGGGTGATGGGGAAAAAGTGGTGCATCATGCAACGGACAGCGCCAACCCGGTGACCGACCCGGAGAGCAACTACCCGGCCACGTTTGCATTGCCGTGCAAAATCGGGCACTTTGAGCCGTTGTGCATCATTGAGAATAAAGATGATTTAGCCGAGCTGGTGATGCAGGCGAAGAACGCGGGCTACCACGTTCCGCTGAATCCGCTGTGGGAAAAAGAGGTGCTTGGCGTGCGCAGCGACAGGTTTACCGCCGCGAAGCTGACGCTGGAAGCGGCGCAGCTGGCAAGGCCGGTTCGGCAGCGCTAATGCTACCTTTGCGAGGCGCGCCGCTTCGCGCCTATGCAGGCTCCGGAACAGCAGGTGAACCTCCTGTTCGTTGTTTTTTGACCTTCCCGTCCCGGCAACGGGCCGCGTTAAAGTTCACTCCAGCGTAAACGCCTGCGCGTTCGTGAGGGCGGCTCTGCCATTCCCTTCGCAATCGCCGCCCCAATTTCCGCGCACACGGTAATCCCCTGCACAAACGGCTGGTCATGCATCAGATACGGCAGCGCGCCAAACGCGATGCGCCCGCGGGCGCACTCGGGTGACAGGAGCGTATAGTCGTCGCCGACGTCCGGGATCTCATCGCCGCAGGCCTCCAGCTGCTGCCTCAGCGTCGCAAACGGCAGATCTCGGGTCTTCAGCGGCTTTTGCCCGCGCGCATCAATAAAAACATCGAACGTCCGGCTTTCTCCCCCGGCGGTAATCACCGTCTGGCTCTCTTTTACATCCATTTTATAGTCCGATCCCAGCGGCAAAACATCGATTACTCCGGCTTCGCGCAGGGCCAGCAACCGGCGGATCGATTCCGGAGGAATGGCCGCATAGTTATCGATAAACACCCGGGCAATACCCGTTTTGAAGCGCTTGCTGTCCTCGCCATCAAGATGAGGCACGATCTCCTGCACGGCTTCGTGCAGCCGCAGGATCGCATAGCGCCACGGCACCGTTCGCCTGTCGCGCTTATTGCGTTCAACTTCCATCAGGTTGGCGTGGGCCCAGCGAAAAGGATCGTTTTTACGGCGATCGGCAAACCAGGCGTGGGCAAAACTGTCGGCATCCAGGGATCCCAGGCTGACGTGCTCGCTCCACGCCGGATCGGCCCGCTCGATTTCTTCAACCATCAGCCGGAAGATCCTGTCGAGCAGGCCGCCTGAACCGGCGGCGATTTCTTTTTCTACGGCCTGCGCGGTGACGACGCATAAAGGTTGATAGGGGAGCGGGCAGTAAAAGTCGGCTTCCGGCAGGATACCGGAGCGGGACATCAACTGGATTGCCAGCGCTTCGCTGCCCTTATCGCGGGTAAATTTAAGCTGTTCGTCATCCGTCCGCGCAAACTCGCCATGCTGCATCACCACGGCCATCGCGGCGTCGATACCGCTGAGCGAGGTGCCCATAATGCCGACTTTGCAGGAGGGGATTCTCGCTTCCATCAGCCCGGACCAGGGGCTGGGGAAAAACGTCCGCGTGGATTCGCTTTCATCCGGCCAGACGTGGCCGGTGGCGATAACGGCGAGGTCAAAATGCTCGGCTACCGGCTCGCCCTGCGCCCATAGGCGTACGGCTTCCTGCGTAACCTCGAGGTCCGTTACCCGGCAGGATTCATGCACTGCGACGGTAAAGCCCCGCTGCTTTGCCTGCGCAACCAGCTGCAGAAACTGGTCGCGAAAATATTCGCCAAGTAAAATACGCGGCAGAAACTGACGAACGTGCAGGGAATCACGCTTCACGCCATAGCGGGCCAGGTGGCTGTCACTTTGCTTGCGCAGCCAGTCGATGTAGGGGGTAAAAATAGGCGGGATTTCAATACTGGCGATGTTTGCCAGCATCATCCGCGAGTTCTCTTCGAGGCTGTATGGCATGCCGATACCCGCCTCCCGCGCCTGCTCATAAACCGAAACCGCCAGCGGGATATTTTTCTTAACGAGGGAGTGGAAGGTATAAATTCCCGTTGGCCCTGCGCCGATAATCGCTACCTTTTTCATCGAGGCTCACTCATCATTATTGTTATCGTGCCCATTTACGGACGGACCTTCTCCATCATGCGAAAGCCCTGTCTGATAAGTGTGGTAGAAAATGAGTATTGAGCCAGTGCGCTTCTGCTTGAATGGTTGTAATAATTTATTCCATTGCTATATCTGGATTTATATCGATAAAAAGCCTTTTCTCGTGATGATTATCACATCGAATGAATAAATAATTCCTTACTATGCCGCTAACCTTTAGAGACGGGATCCCCAATGAAGATTAATTTAAGCAAGCTGGTGACTGAAAGCCGTAACCCGACCAGCGCGGCGATCGACACGCTGTCTACCGTAGACATGCTCAAGGTTATCAATAACGAAGACAAACAGGTGCCGCTGGCGGTTGAAGCCGCGCTGCCGCAGGTGGCTCAGGTGGTGGATAAAGTCGTTGCCGCGTTCGCTCAGGGCGGCAGGCTGATTTACAGCGGCGCGGGGACCTCAGGCCGGCTGGGCATTCTCGATGCAAGCGAGTGCCCGCCAACCTTCGGCACCCCGCGCGAGCAGGTGGTCGGCCTGATTGCCGGCGGGCATCCGGCCATTCTGCAGGCTGTGGAAAACGCCGAAGACAGCCGTGAAATGGGCGAGCAGGATCTGCGGAACCTGAACTTCAGCGCGCGTGACGTGCTGGTGGGCATTGCCGCCAGCGGCCGCACGCCGTACGTACTCGGCGCCATGGCCTACGCAAAAAGCGTGGGCGCTACCGTCGCTGCCATCTCCTGCAATCCCGGCAGCGAAATGAGCCTGGCGGCGGATATTGCGATTGAACCCGTGGTCGGCCCCGAAGTCGTCACCGGCTCTTCACGCATGAAGGCGGGAACGGCGCAAAAGCTGATTCTGAATATGATCACCACCGGGTCGATGATCCGCAGCGGCAAAGTTTACGGCAACCTGATGGTGGACGTAGAGGCAACCAACGCCAAGCTGATTCAGCGCCAGGTCAATATTGTGGTTGAGGCAACGGAATGTAGCCCGGAGCAGGCTGAAGAGGCGCTTAGCGCCTGCAAGCGTCACTGCAAAACGGCGATCTTCATGCTGCTAAGCGGCCTGTCTGCCGAAGAGGCAAGCCGGCTGCTGGCAAAAAATCAGGGCTTTATACGTAAAGCATTGCAGGGGTTAAACGGATAGCGATGGCGAAAATCACCGGCTCAATGATGGAACAAGTCCTGCGCCTGACGGGCGGCAGCGGCAATATTCTTGTCTGCGGCAACTGCATGACCCGCCTCAGGCTGACGCTTAAAGACAGGGATCGCGTTCAGTACGACGAACTGAAAAAGATTCCCGGTGTGATGGGCGTGGTCAACGGCGACGATCAGCTGCAGATCATTCTCGGTCCCGGCAAAGCGCAAACCGCCAGCGAGCTAATGAATGCGATGCTGAGGCAGGGTGGCCAAAGCGAGCCGGAGGGGGGCGAAAGTGCGGATCTGGCCGCGCTCGCCAGCCAGAACAAAAAGCAGATGAAGGCGAAGCAGAACAGCGCGGTGCATAACTTCCTGACGAAGTTTGCCACCATCTTCACGCCGCTTATCCCGGGCTTTATCGCCGCCGGGCTGCTGCTGGGGATTGCCACGCTGCTGCAGCAAACGCTGGTGGTGGAAGGCACAACCCCGGCGGCGTGGCTGACCCAGCTTATCGCCTACATGAAGGTGTTCAGCATCGGGCTGTTCACCTTCCTGAGTATTCTTATCGGCTTTAATACCCAGAAGGCCTTCGGCGGCACCGGCGTGAACGGGGCAATCATCGCCTCGCTGTTTATCCTGCGCTACGTGCCGGAAGGCAAAGTCGGCTACTACGCGGGGATGGACACCTTCTTTGGGCTGACAATTGACCCGCGCGGCAACATCATTGGCGTGCTGCTGGCCTGTATTTTGGGGGCGTGGATCGAACGCCAGGTACGGCGGATGATCCCGGACAATCTGGATATGATCCTTACCTCAACGATCACGTTGCTTATCACCGGGGCAATCACTTTCGTGGCGATCATGCCCATCGGCGGCGAGCTGTTTAAAGGCATGTCGTGGTTGTTTATGCACCTGAACGGCAACCCGTTCGGCACGGCGATTCTGGCCGGGCTTTTCCTGATTGCCGTGGTGTTTGGTATTCATCAGGGTTTTGTTCCGGTCTACTTCGCGCTGATGGATGCCCAGGGCTTCAACTCGCTGTTCCCGATTCTGGCGATGGCCGGTGCGGGGCAGGTGGGCGCGGCGCTGGCCCTGTTTGCCCGCTCGCCGAAAGGCTCGATGCTGCGTACCCAAATTAAAGGGGCGATTATTCCCGGCCTGCTGGGTATCGGCGAGCCGTTGATTTACGGCGTGACGCTGCCGCGGCTTAAGCCATTTATCACCGCCTGTATCGGCGGCGGCGTGGGTGGGTTCTTTATCGGGCTGGTGGCCTGGCTCGGGCTCCCCGTCGGGCTGAATACCGTCTTTGGCCCGTCCGGGTTAGTGTCGATTCCGCTGATGACCTCAAGTCAGGGCATCTTCGCCGGCATGGCGGTTTACGTCGCCGGGATTGTTATCGCCTATGCCGCCGGTTTTATCATGACCTGGTTCTTTGGCAGCAAGAACGTTGATTTAAGCTAATTTCACTGTGCTTTCGTGGCCTGACGCAGCGCGCGTGGCGTTATCTGGAAGCGTTTCTGGAAGCGGGCGGTAAAGCGGGAAGGGCAGAGATAGCCGTTCTCTCTTGCCACTTCGCTTATTGGCGTGTGCGTTGTCTGGATGGCGGCGAGGGCGTTATTCAGCCTCACGTCATCCAGCAAGTTTTGGAAGCTTTCCCCTTCGGCGGCGAGGTGGCGGCGTAGCGTTGAGGTGGACATAAACAGCTGACGCGCCATTTCCGGGGCCGTCCAGCGTGCGCCTGGGTTGGCCAGCAGAAGGTTCTGGCAGCGGCTGACCAGCGAATCCTGTGGGTGAGAGAGGAAAAGATCGCTGATGTTGTTCTTGCCCAGCGTCAGCAAAATCGCCATCGCAAGGTGCTCTAACACCTGGCCCGGCAGCTTTTTCTGCAGGGCGCTTTTTAACTGCTCCCAACAGAAAACCAACTCTTCATTTTGTCGTACACAAAAGCCTCGCTTGCTCTCTTCCTGCGGCTCCAGGGGATAAAACTGCCGGAAGCGATGAATTAATCCCGGCGGCAGATAGAGCATTTCCGCCAGATAAAAACCGCCCTCGGGGTAATTAGCAATGCCAAACTCATGGCCGGAGGGAAACAGGATTATCTGACTGTTATTGGCGATGTCGCTGAGATCGCCCCAGCTCACCACCTTCTTACCCTGGCGTATACGGCACAGCGCAGGCATCAGCAGTTTGACCCGGTGGAGTTCGTGGGCCTGATACATTCGTATTTCCTGTATCTTTACGCGCGATTCTGCTTCTGCCTGCACGGTGACTCCTTATTTAATGCCGTAGACCGGGACCATTTCCGCAGTCGCTATTTTGTTGGCGGTCAGCATGTAGCCGACCAGGGCGCCGCTGGCGTTGCCGTCAATCGGCAGCTTGTCGGTTTTTAACGCCCAGACTTTAAAATGGTAATGATGTGGCTTATCGCCTTTCGGGGGGCACGCCCCGCCAAAGCCGGCATAGCCATAATCGTTTCTGCCCTGTACGGCGCCCGCCGGGAGTTTTGTGCCGTCTTTATTTCCCGCATCGGCGGCAAGGGAAGTCACGGAGACTGGAATATTCACGACCGTCCAGTGCCACCAGCCGCTGCCGGTGGGTGCGTCGGGGTCGTAGGCAGTCACGGCAAAGCTTTTGGTGCCCTTTGGCGCGCCTGACCAGCTTAGCTCGGGCGACTGGTTGCCGCCGGAGCAGCCAAAGCCTTCGAAGACCTGCGCTTTTGTAAGCGGTAAACCGGTTTTCATTTCGCTACTTTTTACCTGAAACCCAGCGGCTTCGGCGGATAACGACAAAAATGCCAGCGCGGCGACGGCAATATGCTTTTTCATAACGACCTCTTGCTTGTTGGAATAATGCTTATTTTAAGGAAGCCGTGAAAGGAATTTCGTGCAGAACGGCGCGCCAATCGTGCCAAAAAGGTCAGAAAGGGTTTGTTTGCCGCCGGGAAAGAAACGTTTTTAATCATTTGGTTCCCCGAACCTGGGGAATAAATCCGTTTATTGTTGGTTTGCGACTATCGATAGCCATTTTTTTTCTAAGGACGGAAAGGCATTAGCGATAATTTTTTATTCTTTTATGGAATCGTTGCCGTTGGAAATACTGCTTTCTCCCCCGAGACAGGAGCAGAATCATGGCAGCAAAACGACACTCACTCTGGCTGGTTGCACTGGCCCTTATTGCGGCTCAGGCCCACGCGGTGGACGTCACCGTGGCGTACCAAACCTCCGCCGAACCCGCCAAAGTGGCGCAAGCCGATGACGCTTTTGCCAAAGATAGCGGCGCGAAAGTGGAATGGCGTAAGTTCGACAGCGGCGCGAGCGTGGTGCGTGCCCTGGCATCGGGCGATGTGCAAATCGGTAATATCGGCTCCAGCCCGCTGGCCGTTGCCGCCAGCCAGAACGTGCCGATTGAAGTTTTCCTGCTGGCCTCCCAGCTCGGTAACTCCGAAGCGCTGGTGGTCAAAAAAGCCATCAAAACGCCGCAGGATTTAATCGGCAAACGTATCGCCGTGCCGTTTATCTCCACCACCCATTACAGCCTGCTGGCTTCCCTCAAACATTGGGGCATCAAGCCGGATCAGGTTCAAATCCTCAACCTTCAGCCTCCGGCAATTATTGCCGCCTGGCAGCGCGGCGACATTGATGCCGCCTATGTCTGGGCTCCGGCAGTGAATGAGCTGGAAAAGGACGGCAACGTGCTGACGGACTCTGCGCAGGTGGGCAAATGGGGCTCCCCGACGCTCGACGTCTGGGTTGTACGTAAAGACTTCGCCGAAAAACACCCTGATGTCGTCACCGCCTTTGCCCGCAGCGCCATTGCGGCCCAGAAAGGCTACATCGACAACCCGGACCAGTGGCTCAAGCAGCCGGACAACCTGAGCAAGCTTTCGCGCCTGAGCGGCGTGCCGGAAACCGATGTCCCTGGGCTGGTGAAAGGCAATACCTACCTGACGGCTAAGCAGCAGGTCGAGCAGCTTAGCGGCCCGGTGAATAAAGCTATCGTCGATACAGCGCACTTCCTGAAAGAGCAGGGCAAGGTGCCGGCGGTGGCAACCGACTACAGCCAGTTTGTGACCGACCGCTTCGTGAAGCCGTTGGCGCAGTAACAGTTAACAGGAGGCACGGCGATGCTACAGGTTTCGCATCTCAGCGCGGAGTACGGCGGTAAAGCGGTACTCGACGACATTAATCTGACGGTGGATGAGGGCGAGCTGCTGGTGGTGCTCGGCCCTTCCGGCTGCGGTAAGACGACGCTGCTTAACCTGATCGCCGGTTTTGTTCCTTACCACGCCGGCAGCATTACGTTGCAGGGCAAAACGGTTGAAGGCCCCGGCGCCGAGCGCGGGGTCGTATTCCAGAATGAAGGGCTGCTGCCCTGGCGCTCGGTGCTGCATAACGTGGCCTTCGGGCTGCAGCTTGCCGGGCAGGCTAAGCCCGAGCGGGAAGAGATTGCGCTCGACATGCTGCGCAAGGTTGGCCTGGAAGATAAGGCGAAAAACGCCATCTGGCAGCTTTCCGGCGGGCAGCGGCAGCGGGTGGGCATTGCCCGCGCGCTGGCAACAAAGCCTCAGCTTTTGTTGCTGGACGAACCCTTCGGGGCGCTGGATGCCTTTACCCGCGAGCAGATGCAAACCCTGCTGCTGAAACTGTGGCACGAAAGCCGCCGCCAGGTGCTGCTGATTACTCATGATATTGAGGAAGCGGTATTCCTGGCGACGGAGCTGGTCTTGCTGTCACCCGGTCCGGGCCGCGTGCTGGAGCGACTGCAGCTTGATTTTGGTCGCCGTTACGCCGCCGGAGAGCCGTGCCGCAGCATTAAATCGGATCCTGAATTTATCGCGAAACGTGAATACGTGCTGAGCCGCGTGTTTGATCGCCGGGAGGGTTTCTTATGAGCGTAGTGATTCACGACAAACCGGCTCGCCGCCGCCTTATGCTGCGCTGGCCGTTTTCGCGACAGCTGACTCTCAGTGCGGCAACGCTGGTCACGCTGGTGCTGCTGTGGTGGTGGGTGGCGGCGCAGCACTGGGTTAGCCCGCTGTTTCTGCCGCCGCCGGGGCAGGTGCTGGCGAAGCTGATTAGCATCGCCGGGCCGCAGGGTTTTATGGACGCCACGCTGTGGCAGCATCTGACTGCGAGCCTGGGGCGCATTCTTACCGCCCTCGCCGCTGCGGTACTGATCGGTATTCCGGTGGGCATTGCGATGGGGCTCAGTACCACCGTGCGCGGCATTCTTGATCCGCTGATCGAGCTTTACCGCCCGGTGCCGCCGCTGGCCTATTTGCCGCTGATGGTGATTTGGTTTGGCATCGGGGAGACATCCAAAATCCTGCTGATTTACCTCGCGATTTTTGCGCCGGTGGCGATGTCCACGATGGCGGGTGTGCGCAGTGCGAAGCAGGTACGTATTCGCGCCGCTCAGGCGCTGGGCGCGTCCCGTTTGCAGGTTATCTGGCATGTGATTTTGCCGGGCGCGCTGCCTGAAATTCTGACCGGCTTCCGCATTGGGCTGGGCGTAGGCTGGTCCACGTTGGTGGCCGCAGAGCTCATCGCCGCCACGCGCGGGCTGGGCTTTATGGTGCAGTCGGCCGGTGAGTTTCTGGCAACGGATGTGGTACTGGCCGGGATCGGCGTAATTGCCGTCATCGCGTTTTGTTTAGAACTGGGGCTGCGGGCGCTACAGCGTCGGCTGACCCCGTGGCATGGAGAAGGGCAATGAGTGAAAAAGTGAACGTTAAGCCATTGGGGCCGTACATCGGGGCGCAGGTCAGCGGCGTGGATCTGACGCGTGGCCTGAGCGATAACCAGTTTGAGCAAATTTATCACGCGTTGATTCGCCACCAGGTGCTGTTTTTCCGCGAGCAGGAGATAACGCCTTCTCAGCAGCGCGCGCTGGCTCTGCGATTCGGCGACCTGCACATTCACCCGGTTTACCCGCACGCGGAAGGCGTGGAAGAAATTATCGTGCTGGATACCCACAATGATAATCCGCCGGATAACGACAACTGGCACACCGACGTGACCTTTATTGAAACGCCGCCTGCCGGGGCGATTCTGGCCGCGAAGCAGCTGCCGGAAACCGGCGGGGATACGCTGTGGACCAGCGGCATTGCCGCTTATGAGGCGCTGTCCGAACCGTTTAAAAAGCTGCTGTCCGGGCTGGAGGCAGAACATGACTTCCGCAAATCGTTCCAGGAGTACAAGTACTCCCATAACGAGGTCGAGCACCAGCGCTGGCGCGAAGCCGTGGCGAAGAACCCGCCGCTGCGCCATCCGGTGATTCGTACTCATCCGGTCAGCGGCAAGCAGGCGCTTTTCGTCAACGAAGGCTTTACCACCCGCATCGTCAACCTGACGGAAAAAGAGAGCGAGGCGCTGCTGGGCTTCCTGTTTGCCCACATCACCAAACCGGAGTTCCAGGTGCGCTGGCGCTGGCAGCAAAACGATATTGCCATTTGGGATAACCGCGTCACCCAGCATTATGCCAACGCTGATTATCTCCCGGCTCGCCGCATCATGCACCGCGCGACTATTCTGGGCGATAAGCCTTTCTGGCGCGGTTGATAGAAAAATAGCGCCTGATATCAGGCGCTATTTTTAGATTTTTTTAAGCCCGAACCTTCACCGCAACCAGCAGGGCCGTTAACAGCATCAGGCTGCCGGATAGCATCAGCGGAGCCAGCAGGCCGAGGTTATCCAGCGCCAGGCCGCCCACTGCCGCGCCGCAGGTGTTGGCCAGCTGAATAACGGCCACCTGAATCGACCCGGCTTTTTCCGCCTGGTCCGCCAGCGAACGGGTGATCCACGTTGACCAGCCTACCGGCACCAGGGCAAAGGCCAGGCCCCAGACAACCGCAATCACCGAAGCCACCGTTTTATTCGTTCCCCACAGCACCAGCACCGCCGCGCTAACGGCGAGAATCAGCGGCGCGCAGGCCAGCGCCAGCTTTAACGAGCGTTTCAGAATAGGCGCGGAAAGCGAGGTGCCGACGAAGCTTGCGATACCAAAGCTCAGCAGCACCAGCGTCAGGCCGTCAACGTCAAAGCCAGACAGCGTCATATAAATCGGGCGGATATAGGTAAAGAACGAGAACTGCCCGGCGAACGCCATAAAGATGGCCAGCATCCCTGCCAGCACGCCGGGGCGCTTTAACAGGCCGAACATATTCTGTTTTTGATGCACCGCTTCGCCCGGCAGTGAGGGCAATACTTTCCAGACCCAAATAATGCAGGCGGCGCCCATCAATGCGGCGGCGTTAAAGACGTTACGCCAGCCGACGATCCCGCCCAGAAAACTGCCCAATGGGGCCGCAATCACCAACGCAATTGACACCGCGCCGAAGATAACGGACAACGCTTTAGGTACCGTTCGCGCCGGTACCAGGCGCATGGTCAGCGAAGCCGACATCGCCCAGAACCCGCCCAGCGCCAACCCGAGGCAGGCACGGCCTAATAGCAACAGCGAGAAACTACCGGCAAACGACACCAGCAGGCAGGAAAGGGTGAGCAGTACGGCAAAAAGCAGCACCACACGGCGGCGATCCGTCGTCCCGATGATATTAGTAATGAAGAGGCTGGCGAACATAGCCACAAACGCGGTCACCGTGACGGATTGCCCGGCAACGCCTTCGGAGATATTCAGTTCCTGTGCCATGGGCGTCAGCAGGCTAACCGGCAGAAACTCAACGGTAATCAGACAGGCGACGCAAAAGGCGATGGCAAAAACGGCTGACCAGTTCGGCCGGGTTACGGTATTGGGCGGGATGGCGTGGGGGGGCGTCTCATTCATCCTGAAGTCCTGAGTAAATTTTTGGTGGCAAGCCGTCCAGTGTATCATCGCTTGCGCAACGTCTTTAACGTTTTGGCAACGTTGACCCTTCACGGGCGATCGGCATTCAATATTCGCCCCTTTTTGTGAAACAAAAAACAAACAAATTTAACAAAAAATAAACAATATTCTTGTTTCTTAAGCACACCATAACCCCCTCAATTAACGAGGCTTTCATCACTTTAGGCCCGTAATCCCGAAAGGTTGTCCCGGTGCTTTCTTAGGCATTATTAAGACCAGGCTTAGATAACATAAAGAATTGGCATCTATTACTTAATTAAAATTTAGCTTAATTTAGCCACACTTCGTAACCCGCTACGAATATTTATAAATTTCATTTTTATTTATTAATGATGATTTTTTTACGGCCATGAAATAACCGGCTGTGGGAATGTTTGTCTTTAATTTTAATGAAACTTCTGAGCTTTTTAAGGAATTCCCACAGGATGTGGGAAATGCGTTATGCGGTCATTTAAGACCGATGATGATTCAAACGGCGTAATGAAGGATGCATTGCTCCGAT
The DNA here is from genome assembly GCF_036500665.1 of Cedecea sp. Taxonomy (NCBI): domain Bacteria; kingdom Pseudomonadati; phylum Pseudomonadota; class Gammaproteobacteria; order Enterobacterales; family Enterobacteriaceae; genus Cedecea; species Cedecea sp. The sequence goes on along the minus strand of NZ_DASYBS010000141.1, from coordinate 123,374 downwards.
GTGCGTTTTATATATGAAGGAATACCCATGAAATTAAGCAAAATCGCCTCTTCACTGATTGCCACCGTTGCTCTGGTAAGCGGCGCCGCTAACGCAGCAGATCCTGTTACCGTTAATGGCGGTACCGTGCATTTCCAGGGCGAGCTGGTTAACGCCGCTTGCGCAGTAAGCACTCAGTCCGACGGCCAGATCGTTAAGCTGGGCCAGTACCGTACCGCCGCTTTCACCAAAGTGGGCGATACCTCTTCCCAGATCCCATTCAACATCGTGCTGACCGATTGCGATAGCACCGTTGCGGCTACCGCTTCTGTGGCATTCACCGGCCAGACTGATGCAACCGATCCAACCCTGCTGGCGGTGAACTCAGGCGGTAACGCTACCACCGCGAAAGGCGTAGGTATCGAGATCCTGGATCGTGGTTCTAAGACGCTGTCTCCAAACGGGACCGTGTTCTCTACCGCTCAGACTCTGAACGACGGTGAGAACACCATTCCGTTCACCGCTCGCTATAAAGCTACTGCTGCTACCGCCACTGCCGGTGCTGCAAACGCGGACGCTACCTTCGTAATGAAATACGAATAATCAGCGACAGCTGATAGCACAAGGATGATTCAGCCTCAGGGACGAGGCTTGTCCGACGTGAGTCCAGAGAGGACGATGATGACAAGGAAAATCCTGCTCCTGGCTATTCTGGCAGCGGTGAATCCCGTTCAGGCAAAGCGCATTGTGGTTATCCACGGCGGTGAAGTGCACATGCAGGGCGAGTTGGTCAACGGCGCCTGCGCCGTCGCGCCTGAAAGTCAGGAAATGACCGTGCAAATGGGTCAGTACCCCAGCAACGCTTTTAAAGATGTTGGCAGCTACGCGCCGCCCAGCATCCCTTTTACCCTTCGGCTGACGGACTGCCGCCCGGAGGTTTATGACCATGTTGGTATCGCGTTCCAGGGCTCAACCCCGGCGGAAGATCCTCAGGTATTTCTGGCCACGTCCAGCGTAAGCGGTAATGACGCCAGCAGTGGAATTGGCCTGGCGTTGTTTGACCAACAGCAGCAGTTGATTATTCCAAATAGCGAACCGGCTTCGTATTCGCCAATAACCACGCAGGAAATGAGTTTCCATTTTACTGCGCGTTATCGCTCTGTCTCTAAGCATATGTCGCCCGGAAATATTCGCTCCGACGTCTGGTTCACGCTGGTTTATCCCTGAACCTCTGCTTCTCCATTCTGGCTATTTTGATGGTACCTGTCGTGATGAACAAATTATATAAAGCCGCTTCGGCGCTGATGCTCTCTTTAATGATTACCTCTCTTAATGCGCAGGCTGCGGGCGGTATTGCCCTGGGCGCCACGCGCGTTATTTACCCGGCCGATGCGAAACAAACGTCGCTGGCCATCACCAATAGCGATCCTAAAGAACGCTTTCTGGTGAACTCCTGGATTGAAAACGATCTGGGGCAGAAAGAGAAAAGCTTCGTGGTCACGCCGCCGCTGTTTGTCAGCGAGCCAAAAAGCGAGAACACGCTGCGCATTATCTATGCCGGGCCGCAGCTGCCGACGGATCGCGAGTCCATTTTCTGGATGAACGTCAAAGCCATTCCTTCGGTGGATAAAAACAGCGTTGAGGGTAAAAACGTCCTCCAGCTCGCCGTTCTCTCCCGCATTAAGCTGTTCGTGCGCCCTAAAAACCTGCAGATGCAGCCCGAAGACGCCCTCAAGCAGATTCGCTTCGCCCGTAGCGGCCAGTATCTGAAGATAAGCAACCCTTCTCCTTACTATGTTTCGCTGGTCAACCTGAAGATGGGGAACGAGAAGCTTCCTAACACCATGGTGGCACCAAAAAATAGCGTGCAGGTTGTCGTGCCGTCCGGCGTGCAGGGCGCGGTGAGCTTCCAGACCGTGAACGATTACGGTGCAGTGACAAAAGCACAACCGGGTGTCATGCAGTAAAGCCAGGCTGGCAAAGGGAAGCAGGTAAATCATGAAGACATCAGTCTCGCGTAAGGTTTTTACGCTAGCGCCGCTGACGGCGACCATCCTGGCATCACTCTGGCCTGGACTCGCTGTCGCCGAGAGCTATTTCAACCCGGCATTCTTGTCGGACGATACCGCGGCGGTGGCGGATCTGTCTCGTTTCGAAAAAGGCAGCAGCCAGCCGCCGGGCGTCTACCGCGTGGACATCTGGCGTAACGATGAATTTGTTGCCACCGAAGACGTGAACTTTGCTGCGGCGGATAAGAAACTGTCTGCTTCTGAAGCCGTGAAATCCGGCGGACTAACGCCTTGCCTGGACACCGAATGGCTCAAGCGCCTTGGGCTGAATATGCTCGCCTATCCCGAGCTGGCAAAATTTAAGTCCGGGGAGTGCGTGCCGGTGACGACGGCGGTGCCGGGAGCCGAGATTAGCTACGACTTTTCTCGCCTGCGCCTTGATATTAGCCTGCCTCAGGCTTCGCTTATCAACAGCGCCCGTGGTTACATTCCGCCGGATCAGTGGGATGAAGGGATCCCTGCTGCGCTGCTGAACTACACCTTTACCGGCAACCGTGGGACTTACAACGATAGCTATTATCTGAACCTGCAAAGCGGCCTGAATTTCGGCCCGTGGCGCCTGCGTAATAACGGGGCCTGGAACTACAGCAGCGGCGATGGCCGCCGTCAGAATCAGTGGCAGAACATCAGCACCACGCTGCAGCGCACGATTATTCCGCTGAAGGGTGAGCTGGTCATGGGCGACAGCAACACCGGCAGTGACGTGTTCGACAGCCTCGGATTCCGCGGCGCGCGCCTTTATTCTTCAGACAGCATGTACCCGGACAGCCTGCAGGGCTACGCCCCGACCGTGCGTGGGATTGCTCGCACCAACGCCAAGATCGTCATTCGTCAAAACAGCTATGTGATTTATCAGAGCTATGTCTCTCCGGGCGCGTTTGCCATAAGCGACCTTAACCCGACCTCTTCAAGCGGTGACCTTGAGGTGACGGTTGAGGAGAAAGACGGCACCCAGCAGAAATATACCGTGCCTTATTCCACCGTTCCGCTGCTGCAGCGTGAAGGGCGTTTTAAGTATGACGTTGTTATGGGCGACTTCCGCAGCGGGAATAACCAGCAGGATAAGCCGTTCTTTACCCAGGGGACGCTGGTTGCCGGTCTGCCAGACGGCTATACCGCCTACGGCGGGACTCAGCTGGCAGAGCGCTATACCGCAGTCGCGTTGGGCGCCGGTAAAAACCTCGGCGACTGGGGGGCTATCTCCCTTGATTTGACCCATGCGCGCAGCAAGCTGGCGGATGACAGTGACCATCAGGGGCAGTCCTTGCGCTTCCTGTATGCAAAATCCTTGAGCGACTATGGCACCAACTTCCAGCTGCTCGGCTACCGCTACTCCACGCGTGGTTTTTACACGCTGGATGACGTGGCCTACCGCAACATGGAAGGCTACCAGTATGAGTGGCAAAACAACGACAGCAATCGCCAGGAGCTGGTGGCGACCAGCTATCACAACCTGCGCTACAACAAAAAGGGCCGGTTTCAGGTCAACATTTCTCAGTCTCTGGGAGATTACGGCTCGGTCTATGTTTCCGGCAGCCAGCAAACCTATTGGGGAACCGATCAGGACAACACCTGGTATCAGCTGGGTTATTCCAGCGGTTGGCGCGGCATCAGCTATTCGCTTTCCTTGTCCTGGAGTAAATCCCTCGGCCTTTCAGACACCAACCGTATCGTCGCGTTTAACCTCTCGGTTCCCTTTAGCACGCTGCTTGGTCATGGCTATTCGCGAGATTCGGCGCTGGATCGTGCCTATGCCACGATGGCCACAAGCCGCAGCTCTGACGGTAAAAACAGCTGGCAAAGCGGGGTCGGCGGTACGCTGCTGGAAGGACGCAACCTCAACTACAGCGTCACCCAGGGCCATACCAGCAATAACGGCTATTCCGGCAGCGCCACCGCCAACTGGCAGGCCACTTACGGCACGTTGGGGCTGGGCTACAACTACGACCGTAATCAACATGATTTCAACTGGCAGGCTTCCGGTGGCGTGGTAGGGCATGCGGACGGCGTGACCTTCAGCCAGCCGCTGGGTGACACCAACGTGCTGATTAAAGCACCGGGCGCTTCCGGCGTCAGCATTGAAAACCAGACCGGCGTGAAAACGGACTGGCGTGGCTATGCCGTGATGCCGTACGCCACGGTTTATCGCTACAACCGCGTGGCGCTGGATACCAATACGATGGACAACCACACCGACATTGAAAATAACGTCAGCAGCGTGGTGCCGACCGAAGGCGCGCTGGTTCGTGCCACCTTCGACGCACGCATTGGCGTACGCGCAATTATCGCGGTAAAACGCGGCGACCATCCGGTTCCGTTTGGCTCGGTGGTAAGGGAAGAACAAAGCGGCGTAACCAGCATGGTGGGTGATGACGGGCAGATCTACCTCAGCGGCCTGCCTTTGAAGGGCAAATTGTTGATCCAGTGGGGCGACGGGAAAGGTTCCCAGTGTCGCGCCAGCTACTCCCTGCCGGAAGAGAGCCTGAAGCAGGCTGTCGTCATGGCGACCGCCACCTGCTCATAGCCTGCGGAGATTCAGGAAGATGAAGATGACACTGAACAATTTAATGACCGCGGGGCTGCTGCTGGCCTGCGCGGGGCCCGCTGCGGCAACGGTTTGCTCAAATGCGAACGGTACCCCGACCGATATTTCTTACGACTTATCTGACAAATTTAATAGCAGCAATAACAATGTCGGGCAGATCGTTACCCTGTCCGAAAAATCGGGGCTGATTGGCGTGAATGCGATTTGCCCGAAGGGGACATCGGGGAATACCACCAAGCGTAGCTATGTGACAGATTTGCCCATCCAGGAAGTTGTGGGTAGTTATAAGTATCTAAAAATAAATGACTATCTTAATGGCGCAATGAAAATCAACGACAGCTATGCCGGTGATTTTTATCCGCCGGTAAACTACATGCAAATGGGCTCGCACCCTAACGTGTCGAAGAATAAGCCTTTTGGGGTCACGGATTCGAAGCTGGTGTTCCGTCTTAAAGTTACCCGTCGTTTTATCAACATGGTGCCGATTCCGCGCCAGACGATGTTTCGTGTCTACGTGACGACGACCACCGGTGACCCGTTAAGTACCGTGGTTTACACCATCAGCTACAGCGGCAAAGTTGAAGTGCCGCAGACGTGTGAAATCAACGCAGGTCAGGTGGTTGAGTTCGACTTTGGCAGTATCGGCGCATCGCTGTTCAGCCAGGCCGGGGCCGGTAACCGCCCGCAAAGCGTGACGCCGCAGAGCAAAACCGTGGGCATCAAATGCACCAATATTGATGCGCAGGCTTACCTCACGCTGCGCCTTGAGGCGGAGAAGAGCAGCGGCAACATGATGGTGTCCGATAACAGCGATCTGGGCTTTATTGTGGCCAACGCCAGCGGGACACCGCTGACGCCAAATAATCTTGGCAGCAAAATTAATTTTCAGCTCGATGACACGGCGGCGGCCAGGGTAGGCATTCGCGCCTGGCCAGTTAGCGTAACGGGCGCCAAGCCGAAGGAAGGGCCATTCACCGCCCGCGGCTATCTGCGTGTCGATTTCGATTAAGGGAGCGAGGATGAATAAGTTATCCCTGGCCATGCTTACGCTGGCTTCGTTATGGTTACATCCCGCAGCGAACGCTGCCTCACCGCTGGGTGAGATTAACGTTGAGCTGCGTGGAAACATTGTGGATTATACTTGCGTCGTAGAGACAGGGGGCGACAACAAGACCGTGAAGATGGGATCGTGGCCGACGAAGCAACTACGCACTGCCGGGAGTACGACCCAGGCCATGCCTTTCAGCCTGAGGCTAACGGGCTGCCCGCCGAGTGGGACGGCATCAATCACCTTTTCCGGTAAGAATACCGGCACCGGGCTACTGGCGCTGAACTCAGCCAGTACGGCGAAGAACGTGGCGATCGAGCTTCTTAATGAGGATAAGTCTCGACTGTTGCTGGATAACGCCAGTAAAACGATGCAGGTTGATGCTAACGGTGATGTGACGATGAAGTTTTGGGCCAACTATATTGCTACTGCGGATAATGCCGATGCCGGGCTGGCCAACGCGGATGCGACATTTCTGATTAATTATAATTAAATAAACACCTGAATGGTTCCAGAAAATAACCGGGAGGAGCATTCCCGGTATTTCAGCTTCCTCTGCGTCTTCGTCCCTTATAGCAGTTCATGCACCTTGGCATAATCAATGAGCTCGACAATTGAGGTGAGACCTAGTTTAGAGAATATATTCGCTTTATGTGCGCTTATGGTTTTGTTACTAAGCAATAGCTGTTCGGCGATCTCTTTATTTGATAGGCCATTTGCCAGGTAGCGCAGCACCGTTACTTCACGGTTGGATAGCGGCATATCATCCATCGTTCCGCGCCGGGATTTATGGCTGCTGATAAAGTGCAGCGTCTCCGACGGGAAAAATGAGTAGCCGGAAAGCAACATTTCAACCGCGTTAAATATATCTTCCTGTTCCTTGCGTTTGCTTACAAACCCGTTTGCACCAGCCTGAATCGCACGCCCGGCGTAAAAGGACTCAGATTTTGATGACAGAAACAGGATCTTAGTGTCTTCCTGTATGCCTTTGATTCTTTTGAGTAATGTAAATCCATCGGTGTTGGGGAGTTCGATGTCAAGAATCACCAGATCGACCGGATTCGCTCGCATATAGTCGATAACTTCCCGACCATCATCTGTTTTTAAAACAACATTAATATCTTTATTTTTTTGGAGCAGGACTTCTATCGACATTCTGACAATAGGGTGCTCGTCCATAATGATTACGGATGCCGGTTTCATTTTTTTTGCCTCGATTGTTTGATAAAAACATCGCGTTGACGCAGCGTCAATGGCAGCGAAAGTGATAAACAGTGAGTTGGCGGTTGCCGGTCTTTATGCGGGAACCTCCTTGTTTGTTTTAAAACTTTTCCCTTTTTAAATACGTTATTCAAGACGGAAGAAGTAATGCCTAAATAACTTCACATTTAGCGCTATAAATGCCTTCGCAAATATATAAATGTGATGAGGTGATTATACAGCGCAGTTCTTGTGGGAAAAGTCTGATGTTCCTGGAGGAAATCTGCGTCAATACGAAATGCTGTGTAATTAATTGACCTTTTTATAAATTGAATTAACTAACCTAAATTTTAAGTTAGGCTGGTTGAAAATACTTTTTATTGCAGAAAAAATGACATTTAGCTCTGAATGTTGTTGATTTGTTCTGGATCAAAAAGTGCTGAATGGCGCTAAAGCGGAAAAATTGCTTCCAGGAATAGTTGTAATTGTTATCACTTTGTTTATTTTTAACTCAGGTAAAACATAAAAATTAAGTAAATTCTTAAAATATCTTACCGCTCAGTAGGTTAGTTAGATCGGCATCACACCTTACCTGCAACAGAAATTTCATGAAGCAGATGAAGCAATTTACTGCGGCTTTCCAGCGCCAGTCGACCGAGCAAAACGTTGAAGCGATAAACGACGTGATGGTAGGGTTTCTCAAGAAAAAGGGCGATGGATTTCAATGACTCCCCACGGCTGAGGGCCAGTAAAATTGCCCATTCTTTTATGGAAAAACGTGGCGAGCTGGAAAGGATATCCGGGGCCGGCGTCGTGTTACTTAATGCCTGCTTTAACCCGTCGGGCGTCAGGCGGCGCTCAACAATCTGGCAGTCAACCGCATGGCGAATAAACTGCGCAATTTCAGGTTTCCGCAGCGCGCTGAGCAGGATTATCTGGTGTTGCGGAGTCGAGATTATTTGTTGTCGAATAACTTTCAAAACCTCAAGCGTAGGGGTTTCCAGACTGTCGAGATCGATAATCAGGCGCGCTGCCGGAGACGGTGTCTGATGCGTGAGGACATCGTCCAGTGAGGAATAAACCGGGATGTTAAGATGGTGAAAAAGGCTATCGGTTATGGCGCTGCTGAGAAAGCTATCGGCAGAAAGCAGAATAGCATCGGGCTTCTTTGGTTTTTGGCCCCCGATCAATTGTTGTTGAAGGTATTCAAGTCGGTCGAAAAAAAGTGGCGCAGTGTAGTTAGCGGGGTTTAGAAAATAATCCGTCCGACTACGGCGCTGTTTATTTCGCCTTATAGCTGCGCACATAGGAGCCCTCACAACGACAATGCCTCAGCGTGCAGCCAGCGCTTATGTGGCCATAAATAGCCTTGCCCAAATCCGGCGCCTGCCCGGCGAGCCAGCTCGAGATGAAGCGAGTCTTCGATTCCTTCGATGACAATCTGAGGTGAAATATCAGCGCATTGTGCAACCAATTGCCGAAGTGCACGGTGGTTTTTACTGAGCGTCCATAATGCGTGCTTATCAATTTTTACTCCACCGACATCAATGGCGTAGCGGTGGAAGCTTTGTACACAGGTGTCGGTAACATCATCAAGCCATACCGATATCCTTTGTTGCTGTAACAGCTTAATGCGCTCACAAAGACACAGCTTATGCTGCCGGGAGAGTGTGCCAAAAAGTGGGGCATCCTGTATTTCAATTGTTATCCATGGTTCGCAAACATCAAGCAGTCGCGCAAACAGCCGATCGTCAATCAGTGCCATCAGAGGCAAGTTAAGGAAATATCTACCTGGCACTTGTAGGGACTTTAGCAAGCGAACCTGGTGACAAAAGAGCGCCATGCTGTCTTGAGCCGAAAGGTGTGTAAAAAAAACCTCAGGATCGCGATCCTGCGTTAGTCGACTGAGGATTTCGTGGCTAATAACCTGTCCGGAGAATAAATTAACAATCGGTTCAAAACAGAGCCCGGATATATGTTTGTTAACAGATAATAAAATGTTATCGGCAGAAATATTTATCATTATTTTGTCGCTAATTGTGACAGCTATTACGAAATTGCTGAACGATCAGTGACCTGAGAGGAGTGTAAGGTGTGCTTTCAGCAAAATTGGAGACGATTCTGAAAGTATTCTCTCAATGCTGTGAATGAGTGAATACCGGAGATGGCTTATTCCAGGTTGCGAAAATTCGCAACCCTGATGGTTGACGGGGCAATAATTATGATGATTAAGATTAATTCCCTGGCATAATAAGAAAAGACTTAATTGAATGATTCAATCCAACAAAAAAGGCAAATTAAGTTTTATATAATTCAGAAGTTTAAATTGGTTCTTGATATTAAGTTTTTTCATAATCGACAGTCGTTTATCCCGTGCGGCATTTTCATCAATATGCATAATAAATGCGGCATCGACCAGCGAGTAGCCGCAGGCCATTAGCTTCAATAACTCGCGTTCCTGCATGTTGAAATGCCGGGTGGTGCAATAGTGGCAAATCGATGCGGGAACCGGCAGGGCATTTTTTCTACGCCGCTCCGGGTCGACCCAAGGAGCCAGTTTGAGTCTGACATCTTCAACCTCATCTTCACGGTAAATTGACGGCAGCATATACAGGCAAGGGCGGAACATCAGGTTTTCCTGGTCCTGCCTGCGGCAGATGAGGATCACCCGCTGGTGGCGCGTTGTTTGCGGTATTTTGTAGCAGTTGGCGGCCGGCCAATTATCGTCGAGGGCGACAAAAACCAGGTCGGCAACATCCTGATGCGCCAAAGGTAAGAAATGATAAGTCTCGCTAAACTGATGGCAGAGCTGCTGGATAATAATTTTTATGCCATGGGCAAAATGGCTATTTCGTTCACAGATAGCAACGGTAAGCATGCTTTCCTCCGGGCTGATTGACTATTAAAAAAATAATAGTGAAAAAAACTCGGGTTATGAATGTGTTACGACTTAACCCCGCAGTAGTGGAGGATGAATTATTGCCAGGCCATTTCTTGGGAGTAGCAGAAAAAGCGGCAAAAAAACGCTTTGGGTAAAGTTTTCTGCTGTTACGCCGATGATTAAGACGTGTCTTACAGGGAATGAGAAGCAATGTTAAACCGTATCAAGATCGTTACAAGCTTACTGGTAGTCCTGGGGTTGTTTGGCATTTTGCAGATAGCTTCCGGCGGATTGTTCTTTAACGCGCTGAAGCAGGACAAAGAAAATTTCACCGTTTTACAAACCATTCGTCAGCAGCAGTCAACGCTGAACGGCAGCTGGGTTGCGCTGTTGCAGACCCGTAATACCCTGAACCGCGCGGGCATTCGCTATATGATGGATGCCAACAAAATTGGCAGCGGCGCCACCGTTGAAGAGTTGATGGGAATTGCCAGCACGTCGCTGAAGCGGGCGGAAGTCGAATGGGTGGCATATGAAGCCTTACCCCGCGATCCTCGCCAGAACGATGCCGCCGCTCAAGAAATCAAACGCAATTACGATATCTATCACGGCGCGCTGGCGGAGCTGATTCAACTGCTCGGTGCGGGAAAAATTAATGAATTCTTCGACCAGCCGACCCAAGGGTATCAGGACGGTTTTGAGAAGCAATACGTTAACTACCTCCAGCAAAATGACCACCTTTACCAGGAAGCCGTGGACAGCAGCAATAGCGCTTACAGTATGGCCATCTGGATCCTGATTGGCGTGCTTATCGTGGTATTGGCGGTAATTATTGTTGTCTGGCAGGGGATCCGCACGACGCTTATTTCTCCGCTGAACCGACTGATTGAAAGTATTCGCCATATTGCCGGCGGTGACCTGGTACGCAAAATCGATGTTGAAGGCACCAACGAAATGGGGCAGCTGGCAGAAAACCTGCGCCATATGCAAAATGAGTTGGTTATTACCGTCGGTGAAGTGCGTAACGGCGCAAACGCTATTTATAGCGGAGCCAGTGAGATTTCTATTGGTAATAACGATCTCTCTTCACGTACCGAGCAGCAGGCGGCCTCGCTTGAGGAAACTGCAGCCAGTATGGAGCAGCTAACCGCCACGGTTAAGCAGAATGCCGAAAATGCCCGTCAGGCAAGCCAGCTGGCGCTCAGCGCCTCTGAAACCGCACAGCGCGGTGGCAAAGTCGTGGATAACGTAGTGCATACCATGAGCGAAATTGCCGGCAGCTCGCAGAAAATTGCCGACATTATTAGCGTGATTGACGGTATCGCCTTCCAGACCAATATCCTGGCGCTGAACGCCGCCGTTGAAGCCGCTCGTGCGGGGGAGCAGGGGCGTGGTTTTGCGGTTGTGGCCGGTGAGGTTCGCAACCTGGCACAGCGCAGTGCTCAGGCAGCAAAAGAGATTAAAACCCTGATTGAAGACTCGGTCAGCAAAGTGGATACCGGCTCGACGCTGGTTGAAAGCGCCGGGGAAACCATGGGGGAAATCGTTAATGCGGTAACCCGTGTGACCGATATTATGGGCGAAATCGCTTCTGCCTCTGATGAACAAAGCCGGGGAATCGATCAGGTTGGTTTAGCTGTCGCCGAGATGGACCGCGTGACCCAGCAAAACGCCGCGCTGGTGGAAGAGTCCGCCGCCGCTGCCGCTGCGCTGGAAGAGCAGGCCAGCCGCCTTACGCAGTCTGTTTCCGTGTTCCGTATCGCTCAGGAGCGCCAGGCTAAAGCGCAGACCGCTGCGCCAAAGCTAAGTTCCACGGTTTCGGCTCCGCGTAAAGCCGTTGCCGCGGCTTCTGACGATAATTGGGAAACCTTCTAATCCACCAGGCCTCCTGACAATAAGGCGGATAGCTCAGGTTATCCGCCTTTTTTACGCCCTCGCCACCATCTCCAGCGCGTCGCTATCTTGTAGCCAGTCGCGTGAATTGATCCTCAGCATTTCCATAAATGTATTACCCGCGGTGGAAAGCCGGCCAATACTGGGGCAAACGATGCTCACGCTGGTGGCTGGCAATACCTCTTTTAGGGTTAGCGGGCGCAGGTTTTTTTCATAACCCGGGAAGCGCAGTCGCACTGATGTCCACATGCTGACAATCGGCGCTTGCTCCATCATGCGTGCCATAATCCACGGCGAGGAGCAGTGAACAATGGTCGGCGGCAGCGGCAGATTATAGCGGCGGAAAACCTGGCCCAGAATGGAGTGTTCTCCCGGCTCGTCCCAGTCAAGCCAGGGAAATTGCATCAGACTTTTCAGGGTAGTGGTGTGGGTAACAGGATGGTGCTCCCCGGCAATAATGGTGTTACTCAGGGCGTAGAGCGTTTCGTGATACAGCGTGCCGATGGGGGTACCGCTGGCGCTGGTCATTACCGCCATATCAAGCCGCTGGTTAGCCAGCGCATCCAGAATCTGGTGCGGCCTGCCTTCCATCGCGGTTAACTTCACGCCGGGGTAGCGGTTCTGGTACTGGCTCATTGTGGTACTGAAGGGGCCGTAAGAGGCGGCGGAGGTAAAACCGATACGCAGCTGGCGCATCGCTTTACCGAGCAGATTGTCTATTTCATCCCGCGCCTGATGCAGCGATCGGTCGATATCTCTGGCATGGCGCAGCAGCACCTGGCCGTACTCGTTTAAGGTCACACCCCGTGATGAGCGTTGCAAAATTGGCATGCCAATTTCGGTTTCCATTTCCTGAATGGTTTTGGAAATTGCCGGTTGGGTAAGGTGTAGCGCCCTGGCGGCCTTGCCAATGCTACCTTGTGCGGCAACTTCCAGTAATACATCTAACTGATTTAGCTTGATTTTCATCTCTTACCTCGCCGTCACGTGCCTCTGCCGTGCAAAAAACGCTCACTCAGGATACAAAGAATATAACTAAAGGCATAACCAATTTTTATGTTTGCGATGTTCTTTTTTTATGCAGATAGTCGAATCACTCCCTGGAGTAACAACACGACATGCAAAATATAATTAGAAGGAAGTGAGCATGAAATCATCTGCCAGTCCTGCCTCAGCGGTGAGCGGGTTGATAGCCCCGTTGCAGCCTGAAACTCGCCCGGTTGAAGAGCGGGCCAGCGTTAAATCGCTGGTGGCCGTAACGCTGGGAAACGGGTTAGAACTCTATGATTTTGCAGTTTATAGCTTCTTTTCGGTCATTATTGGTCATCTGTTTTTCCCCTCCAGTAATGACTATATTTCGCTACTGCTGGCGGTCGCGACATTTGGGGTCGGCTTCGTGATGCGCCCGCTGGGTAGCTTGGTACTTGGCAACTATGCGGACAAACACGGCCGCCGCGCGGGTATGACGCTGATCCTCGGTTTGATGGCTCTTGGCGTGATGCTGGTGGCGTTTGCGCCGACATACGGGCAGGCTGGGATCTTCGGTCCGCTGGTGCTGATTGCCGGTCGGCTGCTACAGGGATTTTCCGCCGGAGGGGAAGTCGGCGCAGCAACCAGCTGGCTGATGGAAGCCGGGGATAAGTCCCGGCGCGGGCAGCGCGTGAGTTGGCAGATGACCAGCCAGGGCGGTGCGGCGCTGTTTGGCGCGGCAATGGGCGCAGGACTGAGCCACTATCTTAGCGAAGAAGCGCTGTACGATTGGGGCTGGCGCGTACCCTTTATTCTTGGCCTGGCGGTCATGCCCATTGGCATGTATATCCGTCGTCATCTCCCGGAAACCCATCACACCGCAGCGGCTCCCCAGGGGGAAAATTCGGCAAAAACGCTCTGGCGCGAACATCGCCGCGCGCTGTTACTCGGTATTTTGCTGATCATGAAAGGCACGACGACCTTCTACATCATCATTTACTACATGCCTGCGTATATGGTGAACACGCTGCACATGCCGGCGGCAACCTCCTACTGGATAAGCCTGACGGCGGCGCTGTTGACGCTTGTGGTCCCTTTTTTTGCCGGAAAGCTTGCGGACCGCCTGCCGCGACGCAAGCCGATCATGACAGCCTGTTTTGTCGGGTCGTTATTGCTGATCTGGCCGATCTTTGCGTCGATCCTCAACGGTCTGCCGTTGGCGATCGCGATTGCGTTAATTGCTGTTGATCAGGTACTCGCGAATATTTGCACGGTGGCGCTGTTTTTGCTGCTGCTCGAGGCATTTCCGAAAACGGTACGCGCCTCGGGCATTAGCATGGTGTATGCCATTGGCGTGACGCTGTTTGGTGGTTTTGCGCAATTTAACGTTACCTGGCTACTGAAAGCGACCGGCCAGCCGATGACCCCGGCCTGGTATTTGATTTTCTGCTCTTTCGTTTCCCTGGCGGCACTGCTTGCCTGGCGGGAACGGAAAACGCTACCTGACGCCTAATACAAGGAGCTATCTATGTTGATTAAAGAGATCCTGGATCGTGAAGAAGAGATGATCGCCATTCGACGCGATTTCCACCAACACCCGGAGCTGGGTTTTGAAGAGTTCCGCACCAGCGACCGCATTGCCGAGCTGCTGACCGGATGGGGTTATGACGTGCATCGCGGATTGGGCGGCACCGGGGTAGTTGGCACGCTAAAAGTAGGCAACGGCGGGAAAAAATTGGGCATCCGTGCCGATATGGATGCGCTGCCGATGCAGGAGCAAACGGGGCTACCGTGGGCAAGCCAGGTGGAAGGCAAGATGCACGCCTGTGGGCATGATGGGCACTGTGCCATTCTGCTCTCTGCGGCGCGCTATCTGGCAGAGAAAAAGCCGTTTAACGGGACGCTGCATCTGATCTTTCAACCGTCGGAAGAGAAGATCGGCGGGGCTAAACGTATGATTGACGATGGTTTGTTCAGACTCTTCCCGTGTGATGCGGTATTCGGTTTGCATAATTTCCCGCTGATCCCCGCCGGGCAGTTCGTCACTAAGCCGGGGGCGCTGATGGCTTCTTCGGACAGCATGACGATCACGCTGGAAGGCAAGGGTGGGCATGGATCGATGCCGGAACATTGCATCGATCCCACCATCGCCGGGGCATCTATTGTAATGGCGTTACAAACAATCGTCTCCCGGAATGTCGATCCGCAGGATGCGGCGGTGGTCACCGTAGGCAGCCTGCAGAGCGGCACAACGCACAACATTATCCCTCATAGCGCCGTGCTGAAGCTGAACATGCGGGCTTTTAAAAAGGAGGTTCGTGAGGCGCTCAAACAGCGGGTTGAGACCCTGGTGCACGCACAGGCGGAAAGTTTTGGCGTGAAGGCCAGCATCGAGGTGGATTTTGGCTACCCGGTGACGGTGAACAACGAAGCGCAAACCGCATTCGCGTTCCAGGTGGCTCGCGACACGTTCGGCGCGGATAACGTAGCGGATCCGCAGCAGGTCAAGAGCATGATGGGCAGCGAGGATTTCTCTTTTATGCTGGAAGACGTGCCCGGCTGTTATATCTGGCTGGGAACGGCGACGGGTAAGGACGACTACTCAGTGCATCATCCGCTGTATCAGTTTAACGACGCCTGTATTTCGGTAGGGGCAACGTACTGGGTGCGGCTGAGCGAGGCATTTTTGCGCTGAGGATGTTCCCCTAACGCTTTCCTTTACGGGAGCGTTAGGGGGAAGGTTATCCATTACTCTGCGGTTTTTGGTGCTTCGCGGTTTTCCAGCTCGGTGAGGCGCTGTTCCAGCAGAGCCAGCTTCTCACGGGTGCGCAGCAGCACCTGAGTCTGCACGTCAAACTCCTCCCGGCTCACCAGGTCGAGGCGGGTCAGCTGGGACTGCAGTACCTGACGTACTTTTTTCTCCACATCATCCCCGAACTCACGAATCCCTTTCGGCATTGACTCATGGACCTGGCGGGCGATTTGTTCAATTTTTTTCGGGTCAATCATAGCGGCTTCCATTATCTGGCGGGTGATTAGGCTAATTGTAATGCCTGATTGAAAGGGGATAAACCCGAAATGTTACCTGCTTAATCGTTGCCCACGAAAATGATTAGCGCTATAGTGAACCTGCTTATTCTCAGGGCGGGGTGAAACTCCCCACCGGCGGTAAATCAGCGTACGCTGAAAGCCCGCGAGCGCTTCAGGCTTTGTCTGGAGGTCAGCAGATCCGGTGTAATTCCGGGGCCGACGGTTAAAGTCCGGATGGGAGAGAGTAACGATCATGTCAGGCTCCGGCCTGCTCACGTTATTTTTTTAGCTCCTAAGACTGCCCTGATTCTGGTAACCATAATTTTAATGAGGTTTTTTTACCATGAATCAGACGCTACTTTCTGCATTTGGCACCCCGACTGAGCGCGTAGAGCGTGCTCTTGACGCACTTCGTGAAGGCCGCGGCGCGATGGTTCTCGACGACGAAAATCGTGAGAACGAAGGCGATATGATCTTCCCTGCTGAAACCATGACCGTTGAGCAAATGGCGCTGACCATTCGCCACGGCAGCGGTATTGTCTGCCTGTGCCTGACCGACGAACGCCGTAAACAGCTCGATCTGCCGATGATGGTCGAAAACAACACCAGTGCTTTTGGCACCGGGTTTACCGTGACCATTGAAGCCGCTCATGGCGTGACGACCGGTGTTTCTGCTGCCGACCGTCTGACCACGGTACGTGCGGCAATTGCCGACGGCGCGAAGCCGAGCGACCTGCATCGCCCAGGCCACGTATTCCCGCTGCGCGCGCAGCCGGGCGGCGTGTTAACCCGCGGCGGCCACACCGAAGCGACTATCGACCTGGTTTCTCTGGCCGGTTTCAAACCCGCTGGCGTCCTGTGTGAGCTGACCAATGACGACGGCACCATGGCGCGTGCGCCGGAGTGCATCGAGTTCGCCCGCAAACACAATATGGCCGTTGTGACCATCGAAGATCTGGTGGAGTATCGCCAGGCGCAAGCGCGCAAAGCCAGCTAAAAAAATAAAGCCCGGTCGCACGATCGGGCTTTCGCTTTTCATCCCTTCCGACGTTTTTTCGCCTGTTCAAAATTTCTGATGATGATCATCACGCTTATCTGAGTTCTTCCCGTAAAAATTGGGCGTAATCTGTGTTCATTAAAGCTTAGCCATTTAAGGACACCATCATGACAACCCAACGTATGCCCGCGCTGTTCCTTGGTCACGGTAGCCCGATGAACGTGCTGGAAGATAACCGCTATACCCGTGCCTGGGCTCAGCTTGGTGAAACGCTGCCGCGGCCAAAAGCGATTGTGGTGGTGTCGGCCCACTGGTTCACCCGGGGGACAGGCGTCACGGCGATGGAAGCCCCGAAAACGATCCATGATTTTGGCGGATTTCCGCAGGCGCTGTATGACACGCATTACCCGGCTCCCGGCTCGCCTGAACTGGCGCAGCAGCTGGTCGATCTCCTTGCCCCGGTACCGGTCGCGTTGGATAAAGAGGCCTGGGGTTTTGACCACGGCTCATGGGGCGTACTGATCAAGATGTACCCGAATGCGGATATTCCGATGGTGCAGCTGAGTATCGACAGCACTAAGCCCGCGGCGTGGCACCTTGAGATTGGCCGCAGGCTGGCAACGCTGCGTGACCAGGGCATTATGCTGGTGGCGAGCGGTAACGTTGTGCATAATCTGCGCACCGCACGCTGGCACGGTGAAAATACGCCGTACCCCTGGGCTGAGTCGTTTAATGAGTATGTGAAAGCTAACCTGACCTGGCAGGGGTCTGCTGAGCAGCATCCGCTGGTGAATTATCTTGACCACGAAGGTGGCTCACTGTCGAATCCGACGGCAGAACATTTCCTGCCGCTGCTCTATATTCTGGGCGCGTGGGACGGCAAAGAGCCGGTGGCGGTTCCGATAGACGGAATCGAAATGGGGTCGCTGAGTATGCTGTCGGTCGTGGTTGGATAAACGAAAAAGCGCCCGCTGGGCGCTTTTTAGGTTGCTGACAAAGAGGGATAAAGCGTGGTTTTTCCCTCTTTGTTGTTATCAGCCGAAAATCAATGAATTGATTTTCCTTGTTTACTTGTTGGTGCTATCTGGCACTTTTCCTCTTTTGTGAGGCTTTTCTACTGCTTTATTCAACAAAGATATGCGGGTAAAAGCGTGAAAGATCCTGAGTGATAAGCTCGCGATCTTCACGAATGCCAATCCCGGCTGGTTGATCGTTGATAAGCCAGCTACCAATCAGCGTATAGCTGTCGCCGAATTTGGGTAGCTGATAGAACTGCTGGACGATCAGGCCTTCTTCGCCGTATGGCCCGTCAACGCGCGCGATCTCCTGACCATTTTCGATGATCTTCACGTTTGCGCCTTCGCGGGAGAAGATGGGCTTCACGACGTATTTTTCCATCGGCGGGAAGTTGTCTTCGGCGAAATAAGCCGGCAGCAGGTTAGGGTGATCCGGGAACATTTCCCACAGCATTGGCAGCAGTGCCTTGTTGGAGATAATGCTTTTCCAGGCCGGTTCGAGCCAGCGTACGCCTGCATCTTCCAGCTTGGTGGAGAACATCTCGCGCAGCATGTGCTCCCACGGGTAGAGCTTGAAAAGGTTACTGATAACCTGATCCTGCAGATCGGTAAACTGCCCTTTCTCTCCAAGACCAATTTCCTCAATAAAGAGGAACTCGCTGGCGACGTCAGATTCAGCCGCGCAATCCTGCAGGTACTGAACCGTACCGCGATCTTCTACCGTGTCCTGGCAGCAGGCAAAGTGCAGCAGATTAAAGCCATGCTGCTGTTTAAGCTCGGCGAAGCGTTCAATCAGCTTCTCCTGCAGGCTGTTGAACTGATCGGCCCCTTCGGGCAGCTTGCCTGCGGCTATTTGATCTTCAAGCCAGATCCACTGGAAGAACGCCGCTTCATACAGTGAAGTTGGGGTGTCCGCGTTGTTTTCCAGCAGCTTAGGTTCACCGATGCCGTCCCACGCCAGATCCAGGCGCGAATAAAGGGACGGCTGCTGGCTGCGCCACGACTGACGCACGAACTCCCAGGTGTGTTTCGGAATGCGGAAGCGGGCCATTAGCTCGTCGCTGGCAACCACTTTTTCCACGACCTGAAGACACATCTGGTGCAGTTCGGCGGTCACCTCTTCCAGACGTTCAACCTGAGTAAGCGTTAGCTTGTAGTAAGCGTCTTCGCACCAGTAGGGTTCGCCGTACATGGTGTGGAAGTTAAAGCCGTACTCGTTCGCTTTTTCACGCCAGTCCGGGCGTTCGACAATAGAGACTCTTTCCATGTTTATCAGCCACCCATCGAACGGCCGGTGCCGGAGGCGCTACTGCGCTGCATGGTGGACTGTTTAGCAACTGACTCGCCAAAGCCGCCGCGAGTCACGGTGGAGGTGGTGGCGGGTTTTGGTGCCATAGCGCTCTTCGGCACGCTGGTGGTGCGGCCCGGGGTTGCTGCGCCGTAGCTCTTACCGCTGGCGTCAGCGTATTTGCCGTAGGCCGGGCTCGCCGGGTTTTTCGAGGTGAACAGCGGCTGTTGAGCAAAGCCCGCGCCGCCGCCCATCAGGCGACCCATCATGTAGCCCGCCATCAGCGGCATCCAGAAGCTGCCGCTTTGTTGCGGCTGGGCCTGAGCCTGGCTTTCACCCGCAAGGCTTGCCTGAGCAGGCGCCTGCTGGCACTGGCCTTCACCAAACTCGGCCACACAGGCTTCACGTGAGGCGTACTTCGGCGCGGTGCGCTCGGCTTCTTTCAGCGCGTTGTTATAGGCGGTGGTACATTCTGCACTCTTGCTCGGGTTTGCCTGCGAGCAGTCGTCCGCGTTTTGATACATGGAGACGGTTTCGTCGTTTTGTTCACAGCCAGCCAGCATAAAGACGGCGGTGACGGCCAACGCCACCGGCGTGAGATGGCGTGCGTTCCAGCTTTTGCGGAACGAGGAATGATTTATATTTTTTGTCCGTTTCATTGACTTAGTCCTGAGCCCAGTAGGTTTGGTGCTAAGGATAGGGGATGAATGGTCGAAATTGAAGCGATGTCGGCCTGTTGGCAGGGAATCTTTACGTTGCCTTACGTTCAAACGTGAGGCCGAAAAAAAGGGGCGTGTATTCACGCCCCGGATATTGATGTTTTCGCGATTAATTAGCGAATGGGTTCGCTTTTTTACCGCTGGTGGCTGCTGCCGGAGTGGCATGGGCCGGTTTAGTGGATGCAGAGGCCGCCGTTGTGCTGTAACCGTCGGCGCGGGCATCCTGATCTGGCGTTTCTGGCGCGACGCTGTCCGCTGCCGTAGAAACCGGCTTGCCGAGGGCACTGTTCAGAACCTGCAGATCCTGTTCGTTCAACGTACCCAGCGCTGATTTGATATTCAGCTGGTTAATCAGGTAGTTATAACGAGCGCTTGAAAGTTGTTGCTTCGCGTTATACAGCGTGGTGGTGGCATCCAGGACGTCAACGATGGTACGAGTCCCTACGGAGTAACCGGCTTCCATCGCATCCAATGAGCTTTGCGCAGATACAACGGCCTGTTTGTAGGCGTTGATGGTGCTGATGGAGGCATTCACGTTGTTAAAGGAAGAACGTACGGTCTGTACTACGCTGCGGTGTGCGCTTTCCAATTGCTCGCTGGCACCCACGAAGTTGTACTGCGCCTGTTTAACCTGAGAGTTCACCTGGCCGCCCTGGTACAGCGGCAGGGAGAAGCTCAGGCCAATCTGGTTTTGCCCTTTATAGCTGTTGTCATACTGCGGACTGCTGGCGGTTTTAGACCCGTTATAGCTGGTGTTAGATACGCCGCTGGACGCGTTCAGGCTCAGGGTTGGCAGGTGCCCGTCTTCAGCCAGACGAATCTGTTCGCGGGCCAGATCCTGGCTCAGGCGCGCCTGCAGCAGGCTGAGGTTACGCTTCTCGGCTTCTTTCAGCAGGCTATTTACCGCGTCTGGTTTGGTGGTTTTGAAGCCGTCAACGTTCAGAGAAGCCAGATTCAGGTAGTCATTACCGGTGACCTGACGCAGAGATTCTACTGCGTTATCCAGGTTATTACGTGCGGTCACTTCGTTTGCCAGTACGGTATCGTACTGCGCGCGGGCGTTCTGTACGTCGGTAATGGCAACCAGGCCTACGTTAAAACGCTGAGTGGTCTGATCTAACTGACGATAAATTGCCTGTTTCTGCGCTTCGGTGTAGGAGAGAGCGTCAATTGCGCTCAGTACTTTAAAATAGGCCGTCGCGGTATTCAGGATCAGGGCTTGCTGGTCGGTCTGGAAGCTGACGTCCTGGATGCCTGCGGTTTTTTCCTGCAGGCTCAGCGCACGCCATTTAGACATATCGAAAATAGTTTGTGTCAGCTGCAGGGTAGCGCTGGTGGCGTTGGAATTAACACCATTCTGATCGCGGAAACCGCTGCCGTAGGTGTAATCTGCACCCAGGCCCAGCTGCGGAAGTAACGGGCTGCGTGTTTCGTTAATTTTTTCGAATGCGGCGTCGCGATCGGCGGCGGATTTACGCAGGTCCGGGTTACTGGTGCGGGCCTGTTGGTAAACCTGCAGCAGGTTTTCTGCCTGGCTCATGGCGCTGAAACCTGCCAGGCTCAGACCGATAAGAATGGGGAGCAGTTTCTTCATTTGCATTCCTTGTTGTGAAGCAGAATTATTTTGTTTAACGCCGACAGGAGTCAAAAATGATCGCCAATTCTACAGATTCCGCCAGCTGGGCAGGTTGGCGTAAAGTGCCATCTACCTTAATTTTCACCAATCTACCACATCAAAATTGAAAGGGCAGTTGTACGGGGTTGAAATCGCCCAGCCAGCGCCCATTTGCCATCAGGACATCATCTATGAACAAGTCAGTAAAGCAAGTGGCTACTTTCGCCAAAAAGGATGTAGAAATTATTGCACGTGAAACGCTTTATCGCGGCTTTTTTTCACTCGATCTGTATCGCTTTCGGCATCGATTGTTTAACGGTGAAATGAGCGGTGAAGTGAGGCGAGAAATTTTTGAGCGCGGTCACGCGGCGGTGCTGCTACCCTATGACCCTGTGCGCGATGAAGTAGTGTTGGTTGAACAAATTCGCATCGCCGCCTGGGACACCAGTGAAACCCCATGGCTGCTGGAAATGGTCGCTGGCATGATTGAAGAAGGCGAGAGCGTGGAAGATGTTGCGCGCCGCGAAGCAGTAGAAGAAGCCGGTCTGGTTGTGGGGCGCACCAAACCCGTACTGAGCTATTTAGCCAGCCCCGGGGGCACCAGCGAAAGACTGTCTATCTTAGTCGGCGAAGTGGATGCCGCCCAGGCCAAAGGTATTCATGGTCTGGAGGAAGAAAACGAAGATATTCGTGTTCATGTGGTAAGCCGGGAGCACGCTTACCAGTGTGTAGAAGAGGGGAGCATCGACAACGCAGCGTCGGTCATCGCTTTGCAATGGCTGCAGCTGCATTATGAGCAATTGAGAAAAGAGTGGAATCACTAACTATGAAGCGCTATACCCCTGACTTTCCTGAAATGATGCGTTTGTGCGAAACCAATTTCGCACAGTTGCGCCGCCTGTTGCCGCAGAATGATGCCGCGGGTGAAACGGTAACGTATCAGGTTAATAGCGCCAGATATCGGTTAACCATTTCAGAATCAACCCGTTATACAACGCTGGTGGAAATTGAACAAACGCATCCTACGGTGAGCTACTGGAGCCTGCCGTCGATGTCGGTCAGGTTGTATCATGATGCGATGGTAGCGGAAGTGTGTTCAAGTCAGCAGATCTTTCGCTTCAAAGCGCGTTATGATTATCCGAATAAAAAGTTGCATCAACGCGACGAAAAGCATCAAATTAACCAGTTTCTTGCTGATTGGCTGCGCTATTGCTTAGCGCATGGAGCAATGGCGATTCCGGTTTATACCTAGTTTTTTGGGGACCAGGACGGCTAACGGCACAACGCCCTGAATAATGGATGGTATTGATACCCTAAATAATCCGAGCTGCAGCCAAAATATCGGCAGCTTAAGTGTGGTGGGTAGTAAGTGTGCGTGAAACCTAAGGACACCATTTGGAAAGCCTGTTAACCCTTCCTGTGGCCGATGGGGGCCGAATCAGGATATTGCAAATAACCGATACCCATCTGTTCGCTGGAAAGAACGAAACGCTGCTCGGTATTAATACCTGGAAGAGCTATCAGGCGGTGCTGGCCGCCATCCTCGCCGAACAGCGTACCTGCGATTTACTGGTTGCAACCGGTGATTTGGCTCAGGACCACAGCGTGGAGGCTTATCAGCACTTTGCTGAAGGCATCTCCGGATTTTCTGCACCTTGCGTTTGGCTACCAGGTAACCATGATTTTCAACCGGCGATGTTTGGCGCACTTCAGGAAGCCGGTATCTCGCCAGCAAAGCGAGTCTATATCGGTGAACACTGGCAGGTCCTGCTGCTCGACAGCCGGGTCTTTGGCGTTCCTCACGGTGAGCTGAGCGATTATCAGCTGGAATGGCTCGAGCGCCAGCTTGCCGCTGCGCCTGAGCGCCATACGCTACTTCTGTTGCACCATCATCCACTTCCTGCTGGCTGTAGCTGGCTCGATCAGCACAGCCTGCGTAATGCCGCCGCGCTGGATGCAGTTCTTCGGCCCTGGCCGAAGGTAAAAACCCTGCTTTGCGGGCACATTCATCAGGAACTGGACCTCGACTGGAACGGTCGCAGAATGCTGGCGACGCCTTCGACATGCGTGCAGTTCAAACCGCATTGCGCTAATTTCACACTCGATACTATCGAGCCAGGCTGGCGCTGGCTGGACCTTTACCCTGACGGGAGCCTGACGACCGAAGTTTGCCGGCTGCAAAGCGGTAAATTTAGTCCAGATACGGCTTCTGAGGGGTATTAATGCCGGCGTTACTTTATTTGCACGGGTTTAACAGCTCCCCAGCCTCCGCTAAGGCAACCTGCTTTCAGGCATGGCTTGCACAGCATCATCCGCAAATTGAGATGATCATTCCTCAGTTGCCCCCTTATCCGGCCGACGCTACTGAATTACTGGAATCGCTGGTTATGGCACGTGGCGGTGAGCCGCTCGGCATTGTGGGTTCTTCGCTGGGGGGGTATTACGCGACCTGGCTTTCGCAGTGCTTCACGCTGCCCGCGGTGGTGGTCAACCCAGCCGTGCGCCCCTTTGAGCTACTGGTTGATTATCTCGGCAAGAATGAGAACCCCTACACCGGGCAGCAATATGTGCTAGAGTCACGCCATATTTACGATCTGAAAGTCATGCAGATTGACCCGCTGGAGTCACCAGACCTGATTTGGTTACTGCAACAGACGGGCGATGAGGTGCTTGATTACCGCCAGGCCGTAGCCTACTACGCGCTCTGCCGCCAGACGGTGGTTCCCGGTGGCAATCACGCCTTTATGGGCTTCGAAGATTATTTCACACAGATTGTCGACTTCCTCGGCTTGCGCTGAGGCCTGACGGCCGATTTCCTGTTTTGCTATCTGAATGAATAAACCATGACGCAATCCTATAATGCCGATGATATAGAGGTGCTCACCGGGCTTGAGCCAGTTCGCCGCCGCCCGGGAATGTACACCGACACCACTCGTCCTAACCATTTAGGGCAGGAAGTCATTGATAACAGCGTGGACGAGGCGCTGGCAGGTCACGCTAAGCGCGTGGATGTCATCCTCCACGCCGATCAATCTCTGGAAGTGATTGATGACGGGCGCGGGATGCCTGTTGATATCCATTCCGAAGAGAAGGTGCCGGCCATTGAGCTGATCCTTTGCCGCCTGCATGCAGGGGGTAAATTCTCCAATAAAAACTACCAGTTTTCCGGCGGCCTTCACGGCGTAGGGATCTCCGTGGTTAACGCCCTTTCCAAACGCGTTGAAGTGACCGTCCGCCGTGACGCTCAGGTATACAGCATCGCTTTTGAAAATGGCGAGAAGGTGCAGGATCTGGAAGTGATTGGTACCTGCGGTAAGCGCAATACCGGGACCAGCGTTCACTTCTGGCCGGACGAAAGTTTCTTCGATAGCCCGCGTTTTTCGGTCTCGCGCCTTAGCCATTTGCTGAAAGCGAAAGCCGTGCTGTGCCCTGGGGTAGAAATTACCTTTACCGATAAAGTGAATAACACCGAGCAGCGCTGGTGCTATCAGGATGGTCTGAACGATTATCTGTGCGAAGCGGTAAATGGCCTGATTACGCTGCCGGAAGCGCCGTTTATCGGCAATTTCTCGGGGGATACCGAGGCGGTTGACTGGGCGTTGCTCTGGCTGCCGGAAGGCGGTGAGCTACTGACGGAAAGCTATGTAAACCTGATCCCGACCATGCAGGGCGGTACGCATGTCAACGGTCTGCGTCAGGGGCTGCTCGATGCGATGCGCGAATTCTGCGAATACCGCAATATTCTGCCGCGCGGCGTGAAGCTCTCTGCTGAGGATATCTGGGAGCGCTGTGCCTACGTGCTGTCGGTCAAAATGCAGGATCCTCAGTTTGCTGGCCAAACCAAAGAGCGTCTCTCTTCGCGTCAGTGTGCGGCATTTGTCTCCGGCGTGGTAAAGGATGCTTTCAGCCTGTGGCTTAATCAGAACGTGCAGGCGGCAGAACAGCTGGCTGAGCTGGCTATTTCCAGTGCCCAGCGCCGTATGCGCGCCGCGAAGAAGGTGGTGCGCAAGAAGCTAACCAGCGGCCCGGCGTTACCAGGCAAACTGGCGGACTGTAGCGCGCAGGATTTGAGCCGCACTGAACTTTTCCTGGTGGAAGGGGACTCGGCGGGTGGCTCCGCGAAGCAGGCTCGTGACCGTGAATATCAGGCGATCATGCCGCTAAAAGGTAAGATCCTGAACACATGGGAAGTTTCCTCTGACGAAGTGCTGGCCTCGCAGGAAGTTCACGACATCTCCGTGGCGATCGGTATCGATCCTGACAGCGAAGATCTGAGCCAGCTGCGCTACGGTAAGATCTGTATTCTCGCGGATGCGGACTCTGATGGTTTGCATATTGCCACGCTGCTGTGCGCGCTGTTTGTTCGCCACTTCAGGTCGTTAGTAAAAGGCGGTCACGTTTATGTGGCTATGCCGCCGCTCTACCGCATCGATCTGGGTAAAGAGGTTTATTACGCGCTGGATGAAGAAGAAAAAGCGGGCGTGCTGGAACAGCTTAAACGCAAGAAAGGTAAGCCAAACGTGCAGCGCTTTAAGGGGCTGGGTGAGATGAACCCGCTTCAGCTGCGTGAAACTACGCTCGATCCGAATACTCGCCGTCTTGTGCAGCTGACCATCAGCGATGAAGACGATCAGCGTACGCTGGCGACCATGGACATGCTGCTTGCCAAGAAACGTTCAGAAGACCGTCGTAACTGGCTGCAGGAAAAAGGCGATATGGCCGATATCGAGGGTTGATTACCTTTGCCCCAAACGTAAAAGGGATGGCTAAGGCCATCCCTTTTTTCATGCCAGGAAGTCTGTTACTTCACGGCTTCTTCAAGAATGCGGATATGAACTTCCAGCACATCTTCTTTCACGCGAGCGCCGTGCTCTTTCATGTGCGTCGTCTGGAGGTGGGCTTCCAGGTGCGCAACGCTTTCCCATTTTTCCAGCATGAAAATGGAATCCGGAGCGGTGGTCTGGAACGCGACCTGCGCGTTGTGATCCACCAGCGGCGCGTAGCCGTGGCAACCTTCTTCCTGCAATACGGTTGGAATAATCTTCTCAAACGCAGCGATCACTGCCTGGCGATGGTGTGAACCAGGACGAGTGCGAATTTCTGCAATCACTGTCAGCATGACTAACTCCTTATGTTGTCCGGCCAACAGTTAAGCAAAAATCTCTGTCAGATGCTTGCGATATTCTGCGACATAATGTGGCACGTTGGGTTCTTTAATTACATCGTTAGCAATAAAGGTCGGCAGCCCTTCCATACCCAGGAACTGGTTAGCTTTGTGGAACGGCAGATAAACGCCATCTACGCCAACCCCATGGAAGAACTGCTCTTTGTCGGTGAAGGCTTCTAAAGGTGCGTTCCATGTCAGGGAGAGCATGTAGGTTTTACCCTGAATCAAGCCGCCGGAGCCATACTTTTTAGCGGCATCTGAACGGGTACGGCCGTCGCTTGCGTACAGGGAGCCGTGGCCTTCGGTGAACACATCGTCGATGTATTTTTTGACCGTCCACGGGGCACCCATCCACCAGCCCGGCATTTGCCAGATGATGCTGTCAGCCCAGAGGAACTTTTCAACTTCCGCTTTGACGTCGTATTCGCTGTCCGCGCGGGTCACCTGAACATCATGCCCGAGGTCGCGCAAATAGCTTTCCGCGACTTCAGTCAGGGTGTCATTAAGTTGGCCGTTGGAGTGACCGAATTTTTTACCGCCGTTGATAATCAGGATATTGCTCATCGTTAGCCCTTAAATAATTACGTTTGACAACCATTGTAATGAGATCGTCATCACGAAAAAATGGCTAAAATGTGCAAAGACTTTTGCTGTACAAGCAATAATCTGATGTGAACAGCTCACGACCAGCGGATGCAAACGCTGAAACCACCGCCCTCAGCATTACCGAAAGATGCCTGCATACCATGCAAGGCGGCAATCCGGCTCACTATGGATAACCCAAGGCCACTGCCGGTTTTTAGCTGCCCGGGAGGGCGGAAGAAACGCTCACCGAGTGACGGCAGGTACTCAGGATTGACGCCTGGACCGTTATCGATAATCTCCAGCGCATGTTCGCGTAAAACGACCTGTACAATGCTGCCAGCGGGGCTATAGCGGACGGCATTATCCAAAATGTTACGCAGCATCAGCCCAAGCAAGAGCGGCTGGCCACGGCGAATAACCGGCTGCTCCTGCATTTGCAGCCGAATGTCGACGCGCTCGCGTTGAGCGGCGTGCCAGGCTTCCATCACGCTTTCCTGAAGCAGCGCCTGCAGTGAGACTTCCTGCACATCATTGAGCCCGGCCAGGGAATCCAGGCGTGAAAGCGTCAGCAGCTGCTCAACAAGGCGAGAAGCGCGGTCAATACCCTGATGAAGGTGATCAAGGGCCTGTTCCCTGACCTGAGCGTCATTTTCTGCCAGTTGGGCTACCTCTGCCTGCACCTTCAGAGCCGCGAGTGGGCTGCGGAGTTCGTGTGCGGCATCGGACGTAAAGCGGCGTTCGCGCTGCATAAATGCGTTAGTGCGTTCAAACAGCTGGTTTAATGCTTCGACTAACGGCCTCACTTCAAGGGGCAGGGGTTGCGTCTCCAGGCTGCTGTTATCGCCGGGAGGACGACGCTGTAGCTTCAACGCCAGCTTGCGCAGGGGGGCAAGTTCGGCACTGACCAGCCAAATCAATAACACCAGCATTAACGGCAGCGCGATTAGCCACGGGGTTAACTGCGCAGAAACAATGTCCAGCGCCATATCGTTTCTGTAGTCCCATTCCTGGCCGACAACAATTCGGAAACGGCCATCCGGCGTTGTCAGCCAGACCAGCCGCCACACGTCGTCATCTTGCTCAAGTTGCCCATCAACAAACCCGTCTCTATGCCAGGAGTAAGTCAGCCCCTTACCGCTATCGCCATCATTGAGTACAAGCCTGCCGTCTGCGGTAAAAATGGCAAAGGCGAGCGTGTCATCATCAAGCTTACCGCGATGTTTTTTTAGCATGTTTTTACTGCGAGGAAGCTGTGATTCAGCGTTTGGCATGGTGTCAAAATCCAGCACGCTTAACCGCTTGGCAAACAGCAGCTGCTGTGTGTCAAAAAGCTTGTTGAGTGATTTACGCGCTTCGTACCACGCGGCGGTGCTGGCAAAGGCAGCAGCAGCAAGGGTAAGCACGATAAAGCCCACGGTCAGGCGTGTACGCAGGCTTTTGGTCAACGTCCTCAGCATGAATCACCTAACGTATAGCCGATACCATGTACGGTACGAATAAAGCCGCTGCCCAGTTTTTTACGCAGGTGATGGATGTGCACTTCAAGCGCATTGCGCGACACGTCATCGTCCCAGTTGTATATTTTTTCTTCAATTAATGTGCGGGGGAGCACGCGACCGGCGTTACGCATCAGCAGTTCCAGCAGGGCAAACTCCTTGGGTTTTAGCTGTAGAGGTTCGCCGCTGAGCGAAACGGTGAGGTTAGCCGGGGAGAGCACGACATTCCCATGGGTGAGTTCAGGCTGTGCGTGGCCGTGTGCGCGGCGTATGAGTACCTGCAGCCGGACGGCCACTTCGGTAAGCGCAAAAGGTTTGCAAAGATAGTCGTCCGCACCAAGCTGGAGCCCTTCAATGCGTTCGTCCAGCGAATCTCTGGCGGTTAATACCAATACAGGCTCACTATGACCCTTTTTACGCCATGTTCTCAGAATGTCCAGGCCATCCATGCCCGGCAGGCTTAAATCCAATACCACGGCATCATAAGGCGCCTGGCCGAGCGCGACGCTTCCTTGTTTTCCCTCGCTAAACCAGTCAACTGCAAACCCCATCTTGATCAGCCCGGCTTTAATACCGTCACCTATCAGCGGGTCATCCTCAATTAATAGTATGCGCATGGCGAACTCCTTGTTGCTGCCGTTAAGGTGTGAAGTAAATACCTGAACCCCTTACGTGTACAGCAGAAAAGCCCGTACCTCCGGCAAGGACCGCAAATTCGCAATAAAAAGAGCGTCGACAGCAGGGATTAAGATCCCGCTAAGATTTGGGCGCTTTAATAGGGGCTAAGAAACGAAAGGAGAATAACATTATGAAAAAGACCGCAGCTTTGTTCGCTATTATTGCTTTAACTTCCGCCCCTCTTTTTGCCGCGCAAACGGGGGGTTTTGTTGACTCGAATGCGGCTGTACAAACTCAGCCGGTACAGCAGGGCGGCTTTGTTGGCCCAACGGGCAGTAAAACCACGGTGAAGCAGGCAAAAACATTCTCCGATGACACCTGGGTAACGCTGACCGGCAAAATCGAACAGCGCATTGGTGGCGATGACTACATTTTCCGTGACGCGACCGACAGCATCAATGTGGACATTGACCACAAGCGCTGGAACGGCCAGACGGTCACCCCGCAGGATACCGTCGAAATTCAGGGTAAAGTTGATAAAGACTGGAACTCGGTCGAAATCGACGTTAAGCAAATTAGCAAACTGAAGTAATGTAGAAATGCGGCTAGCCTTCCCGGGCAGCCGCTGCGCATAAAGCTATTCATCTCTATGACTCAATAGGCCAGATAAGGTACTATCGGCGGCAATTACGCCGATTGTGGCCACAATCGGCTCGTCAGTTTGAGGATGAATGAGCAATGAGTGATTTGACTCATGATGGTGCTGAGCGTCTTGCGCTGCACGAATTCACGGAAAATGCGTATCTCAACTATTCCATGTACGTCATCATGGACCGCGCCCTGCCGTTTATCGGCGACGGGCTTAAGCCGGTTCAGCGTCGAATTGTATACGCGATGTCTGAGCTGGGGCTAAGCGCCAGCGCAAAGTTCAAGAAATCCGCGCGTACCGTGGGTGATGTTCTGGGTAAATACCATCCGCACGGTGATAGCGCTTGCTACGAAGCTATGGTGCTGATGGCGCAGCCGTTTTCTTACCGTTATCCGCTGGTGGACGGGCAGGGGAACTGGGGGGCACCGGATGACCCTAAGTCATTTGCCGCGATGCGTTATACCGAATCTCGCCTGTCGAAATACGCGGAGCTGCTGCTCGGGGAACTCGGTCAGGGAACGGTAGATTACGTCCCGAACTTTGACGGTACGCTGCAGGAACCGAAGATGCTGCCTGCGCGTTTACCGAACATCCTGCTTAACGGGACAACCGGGATCGCCGTGGGTATGGCAACCGACATTCCTCCGCATAACCTGCGTGAGGTTGCCCAGGCCGCCATTACGCTCATTGACCAGCCTAACACTACGCTCGACAGCCTGCTGGACATCGTTCACGGCCCGGACTATCCGACCGAGGCTGAGATCATTACGCCGCGGGAAGACATCCGTAAAATTTACCAGAACGGGCGCGGCTCAGTCCGCATGCGTGCGGTATGGCGTAAAGAAGACGGTGATGTCGTGATTACCGCATTGCCTCACCAGGTGTCAGGTGCTCGCGTGCTTGAGCAGATTGCTAACCAGATGCGCGCTAAAAAACTGCCGATGGTGGAAGACCTGCGCGATGAATCTAACCACGAAAACCCGACACGCCTGGTGATTGTGCCTCGTTCTAACCGCGTGGATGTCGAACAGGTGATGAACCATCTCTTCGCAACCACCGATCTGGAAAAAAGTTACCGCGTTAACCTGAACATGATTGGCCTGGACGGTCGCCCGGCGGTGAAAAACCTGCTGGAGATCCTCAACGAGTGGCTGGTTTACCGCCGTGATACGGTGCGTCGCCGGCTGAGCTATCGCCTGGAAAAAGTCCTCAAGCGCCTGCACATCCTCGATGGTTTGCTGGTGGCATTCCTCAACATCGACGAAGTGATTCATATCATTCGCAGTGAGGATGAACCGAAGCCCGTACTGATGTCCCGTTTTGATATCAGCGAAACGCAGGCTGAAGCGATCCTTGAGCTGAAGTTACGTCATCTCGCCAAGCTTGAAGAGATGAAGATCCGCGGCGAGCAGAGCGAGCTGGAAAAAGAGCGCGATCGGCTGCAGGGGATCCTCGCTTCCGAGCGTAAAATGAACGCCCTGCTGAAGAAAGAGCTGCAGTCCGACGCTGATACCTACGGCGACGAGCGTCGTTCGCCGCTGCGTGAGCGCGCTGAAGCTAAAGCGATGAGCGAACACGATATGGTGCCGTCTGAGCCGGTCACTATTGTACTGTCGCAAATGGGCTGGGTACGCAGTGCAAAAGGCCATGATATTGATGCACCAGGCCTGAATTATAAAGCGGGTGACAGCTATCTTGGGTCTGCAAAAGGCAAGAGCAATCAGCCGGTGGCGTTTATCGACTCCACGGGCAGGAGCTATGCATTAGATCCTATTACCCTACCTTCCGCTCGTGGGCAGGGCGAACCCTTAACCGGCAAGCTTACGCCACCGCCGGGCGCGACCGTTGACTACGTTCTGATGGCTGCGGATGAGCAGAAATTGCTCATGGCCTCTGATGCTGGCTATGGTTTCGTTTGCACCTTTAATGATGTCGTGTCCCGCAACCGCGCAGGCAAGGCGCTCATCTCCTTACCGGATAACGCGCGCGTACTCCCACCGCTGGAAATCCATAGTACGGACGACATGCTACTGGCTATCACCGCTGCCGGGCGTATGCTGATGTTCCCGGTGAGTGATTTGCCTGAGCTGTCAAAAGGTAAGGGCAATAAGATTATCTCTATCCCGGCAGCAGAAGCGGCTAAGGGTGAAGATAAGCTGGCTCATCTGTTTATCTTGCCACCGCAAAGTACGCTGACGCTGCACGTCGGTAAACGCAAAATTAAGCTGCGCCCTGAAGAGCTGCAGAAAATTACCGGTGAGCGCGGCCGCCGTGGGACGCTTATGCGTGGCCTGCAGCGTATTGACCGCGTAGACGTTGACTCCCCTGCGCGAGCCGGCGCTGGAGACAGCGAAGAATAATCCGGGGTACGGCGGCGTCTTTGCCGCCGTCCGGTGTGTTTTACGCTAAAGCCGGTATACTTATCAACGGCTTCGGCTCAAGAGGTAGTTATGTTAGCGATCGTACGTTTTATTATTGTCGTTATTTATTGCATCCTCGTATGCATCTTTGGTTCGATCTATTGTCTGTTTAGCCCGCGTAATCCGCGTCATGTAGCAACCTTTGGTCATCTTTTCGGGCGTCTGGCACCGGTATTTGGCCTGAAGGTAGAAACTCGTTTACCTGCCGGAGCAGAAAATCACCCTACTGCGATCTACATCGGTAACCATCAGAACAACTACGATATGGTAACGGCCGCAAATATCGTACAGCCGCCAACGGTGACGGTAGGGAAAAAAAGCCTGGTATGGATCCCGTTCTTTGGTCAGCTTTACTGGCTGACGGGCAACCTGCTCATTGACCGGGACAACCGGGCTAAAGCTCACGGCACTATCTCTCAGGTTGTCGATCAGATTCGCAAACGTAATGTTTCTATCTGGATGTTTCCTGAGGGCACCCGCAGCCGTGGTCGCGGTCTGTTGCCGTTTAAAACCGGAGCGTTTCATGCGGCGATCGCTGCTGGCGTGCCGATTATTCCGGTGTGCGTATCCAATACCAGTAATAAAATTAAGCTGAACCGCTGGAACAACGGTTTAGTGATTGTCGAAATGCTGCCGCCTGTTGATATCAGCGCGTACGGGAAAGATCAGGTGCGTAAGCTGGCCACTGACTGTCGTGAGCTGATGATGGCGAAAATCGACGAATTAAATCAAGAAGTCGCCGCGCGTGAAGCCGCTGGTAAAAGTGAAAAAAATCAGGCGCGTTAAACGCCCCAGACGGGTGATAAGCCTCAGGCAACCTGGTGAAGTTACAGAGAACCTCAGGAAATAAACCAGGAAAATCAAATTATTGATTTTCGCCAGATAACCACAAAGAGGGAAAAACCACGTTTTTTCCCTCTTTTTCAGCAACTCAGGCGCACTCATCGCCGCCTTTGGCGGTACGGTTTGTACCGCCTTTCGTTATTCAGTTTTACATGGAGCAATTATGTCACTCAGTCGGCGTCAGTTTATTCAGGCATCCGGAGCTGCGCTTTGTGCTGGCTCGGTGCCGCTGAGGGCAAACGCGGCAGGACAGCAGCAACCTTTACCGGTTCCCCCTCTTCTTGAATCTCGCCGCGGTCAGCCGTTATTTCTGACGTTACAGCGCGCACACTGGTCATTTTCCGGCGGCGCGAAGGCACCCGTTTGGGGACTTAACGGGCGTTACATGGGGCCAACCGTTCGCGTCTGGAGCGGTGATGATGTGAAGATGATTTACAGCAACCGCCTGCAAGAAAACGTTGCAATGACCATTGCCGGCCTGCAGGTACCGGGGCCGCTGATCGGTGGGGCAGCCCGCATGATGTCGCCTAACGTGGACTGGGCACCCGTGCTGCCCATTCGCCAACGAGCCGCAACGCTTTGGTATCACGCCAATACGCCGAACCGTACCGCCAGGCAGGTTTACAACGGTCTTGCAGGTATGTGGCTGATTGAGGATGAGGTGAGCAAGTCGCTGCCGATTCCTAATCATTATGGCGTGGACGATTTCCCGATTATTATCCAGGACAAGCGGCTCGATAACTTTGGTGCCCCGGAGTACCAGGAGCCAGGCAGCGGTGGTTTTGTTGGCGATACGCTGCTGGTGAATGGGGTGCAAAGTCCGTACGTTGAGGTTTCTCGTGGTTGGGTGCGCCTGCGGCTGCTGAACGCATCAAACTCGCGCCGCTATCAGCTGCAAATGAGCGATGGGCGATCGATAGCCGTGATTTCCAGCGATCAGGGGTTCTTGCCTGCGCCTGTCTCGGTCAAGCAGCTGTCGCTGGCTCCCGGAGAGCGGCGGGAAATTCTTATCGACATGACCGAAGGCAAAGAGGTGTCGATCACCTGTGGTGAAGCCGCAGGGATTATGGATCGGATCCGCGGCTTCTTCGAGCCATCGAGTATTTTAATCTCCACGCTGGTATTAACGCTGCGCCCGACAGGGCTGCTGCCATTGGTCACCGATACGCTGCCAATGCGCCTTCTGCCGGAAGAGATTATTGGCGGTAACCCGACGCGCAGTCGTGAAATCACCCTCGGTGACGATCCCGGTATTAACGGCCAGCTGTGGGATATGAAGCGTATTGATATTCAGACCCAGCAGGGAACCTGGGAGCGCTGGACGGTGCGTGCGGACACGCCGCAGTCTTTCCACATTGAAGGCGTCAGTTTCCTGGTGCGCAACGTCAACGGGGCTTCACCATTTGGGGAAGATCGTGGCTGGAAGGATACCGTGTGGATCGACGGGCAGGTCGAGCTGCTGGTATATTTCGGGCAGCCGTCCTGGGAGCATTTCCCGTTCCTTTACTCCAGCCAGACGCTGGAGCTTGCCGACCGCGGTTCTATCGGTCAGCTGCTGGTTCAGCCCGCGCCGTAGTTTTTACCCTCACCCTACACCGAGTCTTTTCCCCCTCGCCCCTTTGGGGAGAGGGGCATAAAACCCAGAATAACCCTTCAAAAAATACTGCTAATAGGCGTATAATCGCCGCCCTCTTGTTCATTTCTACATCATCTTTTCGGAAAACCTATGAGCGTCAAAAGTCTGATCCAGCCGGATCGAGAACTGTTTTCGTGGCCACAATACTGGGCCGCCTGTTTTGGTCCGGCGCCCTTTTTACCCATGTCCCGCGAGGAGATGGATGAACTCGGCTGGGACAGCTGCGACATCATTCTGGTTACCGGTGATGCCTACGTTGATCATCCGAGCTTCGGGATGGCAATTTGTGGCCGCATGCTGGAGGCGCAGGGCTTCCGGGTTGGCATCATTGCCCAGCCGGACTGGACTTCGAAGCAGGACTTTATGCGTCTCGGTAAGCCGAACCTGTTCTTTGGCGTGACCGCCGGGAACATGGATTCGATGATTAACCGCTATACGGCGGATCGTAAGCTGCGCCACGATGATGCCTATACGCCGGATAATGTGGCTGGTAAGCGTCCGGATCGTGCTTCTCTGGTGTATACCCAGCGTTGCAAAGAGGCGTGGCGTGATGTGCCGGTGATCCTCGGCGGCATTGAGGCCAGCCTGCGCCGCACCGCGCATTACGATTACTGGTCCGATACCGTGCGCCGTTCGATTCTGGTGGATGCTAAAGCGGATATGCTTATCTTTGGTAACGGAGAGCGCCCGCTGGTGGAAGTGGCGCATCGTCTGGCGAACGGTGAGGGGATCGATGAGATTGCCGATGTGCGCAATACCGCCATCATGCGCAAAGAGGCGATGCCCGGCTGGGCAGGTGTAGATTCCACCCGTCTTGATACGCCAGGAAAAATCGATCCGATCCCACATCCTTACGGCGACGATCTCCCCTGTGCCGACGGCAATAAACCAAAAGACCAAAAGGCGGATGAAGCCAAAGCCGTTACCGTGCAGCCACCGCGGCCAAAACCGTGGGAGAAGACCTATGTCCTGCTGCCGTCCTTTGAAAAGGTGAAGGCGGATAAGGTGATGTACGCTCACGCTTCGCGGATCCTGCATCATGAAACCAATCCCGGCTGTGCCAGAGCGCTGATGCAGAAGCACGGCGATCGCTATATCTGGATCAACCCACCGGCGATCCCGCTTTCAACCGAAGAAATGGACAGCGTGTTTGCGCTGCCTTACCAGCGCGTTCCCCATCCTTCCTACGGCAAGGCGCGTATTCCGGCCTACGAGATGATCCGATTTTCGGTGAACATTATGCGTGGCTGCTTCGGCGGCTGCTCTTTTTGCTCCATCACCGAGCATGAAGGCCGCATTATTCAAAGCCGCTCCGAAGATTCCATCATCAGCGAAATCGAAGCCATGCGCGACAGCGTGCCGGGCTTTACCGGCGTGGTATCAGATCTTGGTGGCCCAACGGCCAATATGTATATGCTGCGCTGTAAGTCGCCGCGCGCCGAGCAAACCTGTCGCCGCCTGTCGTGCGTTTACCCGGAAATTTGCCAGCATATGGACACCAACCATCAGCCGACCATCGATCTCTATCGCCGAGCCCGCGATCTTAAGGGCGTGAAGAAGATCCTCATCGCCTCCGGCGTGCGCTACGATCTGGCGGTTGCCGATCCGCGTTACATCAAGGAGTTGGCCACTCATCACGTTGGTGGCTATCTGAAAATTGCCCCTGAACATACCGAAGAGGGGCCGCTGTCGAAGATGATGAAGCCGGGGATGGGCAGTTATCATCGCTTTAAAGAGCTGTTTGATACCTATTCGAAGCAGGCTGGCAAAGAGCAGTATCTGATCCCATACTTTATCTCCGCTCATCCTGGGACGCGCGATGAGGATATGGTGAATCTCGCACTGTGGCTGAAGCAGCATCGTTTCCGCCTCGATCAGGTTCAGAACTTCTATCCGTCGCCGCTGGCTAACTCCACTACCATGTATTACACGGGCAAAAATCCGTTGAGCAAGGTGAACTACAAAAGCGAGGACATCGTCGTGCCTCGCGGTGACCGCCAGCGCCGTCTCCATAAAGCCCTGTTGCGCTACCACGACCCGGCTAACTGGCCGCTGATTCGCGAGGCGCTGGAGGCGATGGGTAAAAAGCACCTGATCGGCGGCAGACGTGAATGCCTGGTGCCTTCCCCGACCCTTGAGGAGATGCGTGAGGCCCGCAGAAGTGCCCGTCACGCCCGCCCGGCGCTGACGAAACATACGCCGCTTGTGCACCAGCGGCGTCCGGCAGCAGCAGGAAAGAGGAAGCCGCTCGGGAAGTAACGGCAGGTTCGATCATGCCGCTGTCATTTTTTTCTGCGACAAAGAGGGAAGGGAATCCTTGTTCGCCGGGCCTTGCGCTAAGCTGCCCGGCGGCTTCTTTGCTGAAATGAGAAATGAACATGTCTAACCCGCTTTACGTTTTTGATCTCGACCACACCCTGATAGACGCCGACTGCAGCACGCTCTGGAGCCGCTTCCTTTCCCGCGAAGGGCTGATAAAAGACGCCGATTATCTGGCTAAAGAGCACAAGCTGATGCTCGACTATCAGCGTGGCGAAATGAACATTCATGAATACGTTGGCGTGACGCTTGCGCCGCTGGCCGGCATGACTATCGCTGATGTAGACACGCTGGTAGCGCGCTGTGTAGAAACCGATATTCTGCCGCTGGTTTACCCGGAGGCGTCGCGCCTGATTGAGCAATTACACGCTCAGGGCCAGCAGATGATGATTATCTCCGCGTCCGTCAGCCTGCTGGTGAAGGCGATTGCGCCACGGCTGGGTATCAAACATGCGATAGGCATCGACCTGGTGACCGGCAACAATGCCTACACCAGCGTGATAAGCGGCGTGCCGAGCTACCAGACCGGTAAAATTACCCGTCTGAAGGAGTGGCAACAGGCGAACCCGGCGTTCAGTGGGGAGCTAACTTTCTATACTGATTCCATCAACGATTTACCGCTGTGCCTTGAGGCCGACCATGTGCTGATGGTCAATCCTTGCCGGAAGCTGGCCGCGCAGGGGGCTCGCTATGGCTGGCAAACGCTGAACTGGTCTTTATGAGATATTGGGGCGCGGTTAAGCCGGGCCCCGTTTTAGACGTCATTGTGGGGAGTACAGCGGTACCGGTTTTCCGGTGATATAGCGGCGGCGCAGCCACGCAGAAATAGCGTCCATCGCCATCACCACGCAAACCAGAATGAGGGTAATAAACATCACCACGTCCCAGTTCCATAGCCGCATGTTTTCGGCGTACACCAGGCCTACACCGCCTGCTCCAACAAAGCCCAGCACTGCCGCCGAGCGGGTGTTAGATTCAATTTGATACAGGCTCAGGGAGAGAAACGCCGGGAACGACTGGGTGAAGATCCCGAAGCGGTGTTTCTGAATGCCCGCCGCGCCCACGGCGGTTAATCCCCGACTCGGAGAGCGCTCTACCGCTTCGTGCCCCTCGGCATA
The DNA here is from genome assembly GCF_036500665.1 of Cedecea sp. NCBI lineage: Bacteria > Pseudomonadati > Pseudomonadota > Gammaproteobacteria > Enterobacterales > Enterobacteriaceae > Cedecea > Cedecea sp. Next base: position 85,274 of record NZ_DASYBS010000141.1, on the reverse strand, counting down.
CAGCCTGCCCAGCAGCCCGGTATCCTGCATAACAATCGCCAGCACGCCTGCCAGCGGGCCAAGCCCAACCGCGCGTACGAAAATCAGCCCCCAAATTGCCATATCGACACCGCGCAGCAGGTCAAACAGGCGGCGCACCAGCAGCGCGACTATGCGAGCTACCGGGCCCTGCATGATATTGCGGGCGGCAAAGAACGACAGCAGCAGCGCCAGCGCCGTGGCGGTCAGCGTCCCGGCAAAAACAATGGCGAGCGTAATGGCGATTTGCGAGAAGTAATAGGCAAACGGCCAGTTAACAAAGTCATGCCAGACGAACATGCGCAGGAAGTAGCGCCCCAGTTGAACCATACCGCTGAGGATTTGCCCGGAGTCGATGCCGAAGGTGAAGAAGAACCAGACGTAATAGCCGAGAATGGCGGCGGCCAGCAGGCCGATGTGGCGCAGATAGCGCCCCTGCATGCGGTAAAGTTCGCGGTGCTGCTCGCGACTTTTAGCGATATCCGGTGTTGCCTGAGAAATACTCATTTTTTCCCCTCCAGAACCCAGCGGCGCAGCCTGCCGGACAGGACATCGAGGACGGAAACCACCACGATAATTAGCAGCAGCGTGATGCTGACCTGATCGTAGCGATCGAGTTTAATGTTGGTCATCAGCTCCTGCCCGATCCCGCCCGCGCCCACGAGGCCGAGAATGGTGGAGGAGCGGAAGTTAATTTCAAAGCGCATAAAGCTGTAGGACAGGAAGATCGGCTTCACCTGTGGCCACAGGGCAAAGCGTATGCGCTGAATCGGCGTTGCTCCGCAGGCGACAAGCCCGCGCACCGGTTTGTCGGAGGCGCTCTCGATGGCTTCATAAAACAGCTTGGTCAGGCTGCCAATGGTGTGCAGGGCCAGCGCCAGAAACCCCGGAATAGCGCCGATACCAAAGGCCATCACGAACATCACCGCCCACGCCAGCTCCGGCATGGTTCTCAGAAACGCAACCGACGCGCGCACGCCAAAGCGTACGGCAGGCGGCGTCCAGGTATTACCGGCGGCAAGAAAAGCCAACACGGCGGCAATGCAGGTCGAAATCAGCGTCGAAGCCAGCGCCAGCTGCAGCGTTTCCCAAATCAGCGGCAGCTGAATAGGCAGGCGATATCCCCAGTAGGCCAGCGAGCCTTTGGTATGGACGTCGGCCAGCAGAACCGGAAGGTGCAGCGTCGGCAGGGTTTCGAACATGTAGTCGAGGAAGTTTGGCAGTGATTGCCAGATGGTGGTCAGGCTGAACTCAGCGACATGACCGGCGGTAAGATACAAACCTACCAACAGCAGGGACCAAATCAGGGTGTCGCGCTTCTGGCGCATTCTGACCTGGTGATAGTAACGCTCAAATTCCGTATTCAACATCATCACTTAATATCCGGTTTGTTTCCGGTGACGGGTCGCCCCGTCCTGATAAAAAAGCACCCAGGCAGGCCGCCGGGGTGCGATTTTTATGCGACGTTCGGCAATTAGCGAGCGCTAACCAGCTCACGCTTCATGTCGATGATCTGCTGGAAGTCAGCCACTGACGCCGGGCCGATGTGCTGGGTGCCGCCCATCGCCTTCACGAAGCAACCGTGATCTTCTTTATCCAGTTTTTTCACTGCATCTACCACTTTGGCCTTGAAGTCAGCCGGCAGCTTGTTGCTGACCAGAATTGGACCGTTCGGGATCAGTGGTGAAGTCCAGATGATGCGGATCTGCTTCATCAGGTCAGGGTGATCCATACGGATCAGGCGGTTAAACGCCCCGGCGGTGTAGCCGTCGTTATAGTCGCCAACCATTGAAGCCCAGGTCACCGCGCCGGCAAACTGGCCGTTCAGCACGCCCAGGATGTCCTGTTCGTGGCCGCCGGAGAAGGTGACGCTGGAGAAGAAGTTGTTGTACTTGTTGTCCGCAGTGCCGCCGAGTTTCTGTTTGAACTCGTGGTTAGGGATCAGGTAGCCAGAGGTGGAGTCCGGATCCGCGAAGCCGAAGGATTTACCTTTCAGATCTTCGATGGTTTTGTACGGGCTGTCGGCTTTCACGATCACCACAGAATGGTAGCCGCGGGACTGGTCTTTATCGTCAACCGCGATGCCAACGATATCCACCGCTTTCGGGTCGTTCATGTACACCGAAGCGTAGGAAGAAGGGGACATGCTCAGCACCAGGTCGACTTTACCGCCGATCAGGCCCTGAATAACGCCAGAGTAGTCAGAAGAGTTACGCAGTTTAGTGTCGACATTCAGTTCTTTATCCATGAACTGCTTCACACACTGGTTATCACCAATTTGCTGGGTCGCATTCTGCCCGCCGAGGATCCCGAGGTTCAGTTCGCGCGGCTGGTCAGCAGCCATAGCGTGGCCTGCAATCACAAGGCCAGTAATCACTGCAGATAAACGTAATGCGCCAGTCAGTTGCTTTTTCATTATCATTGCCTGTGTTGTATCAATTGGAGAGAGAATTAATGCACTTGATTGATTTCATCGCCGTACAAGAGATGCAGCACGTCGTCCGTTAACATCGACGGATGACCGTCAAACACGATATGTCCTTTTGCAACCCCGATAACGCGGGTGCAGTACTCTTTCACCAGCTCGATGGAATGCAGGTTCACCATCACGCTGATGCCTTGCTCACACACTTCAAGCAGCACTTTCATGATGCGCTGGGTATTTTTCGGGTCGAGGGAAGCTACCGGTTCATCGGCCAGCAAAATGCTTGGGTTTTGCATCAGTGCGCGGCAAATGGCTACGCGCTGCATCTGGCCGCCGGAAAGGTTCTCGGCGCGCTGCAGGGCGTGGGGCAGCATGTTCATCCACTCCAGAAGCGAAATCGCACGGGCGCGATCTGCTTCAGGGAAAACTTTAAACAGGGATTTAAGCGTGGAGGTCTGGCTCAGGCGGCCCAGCAGCACGTTAGTCAGCACGTCCAGTCTTGGCACCAGGCAGAAGTCCTGGAAGATCATGCCGCATTCGGTGCGCCACTGGTTCAGGGCGCGACCGCTGAGTTTAGACACATCGTGCGGCATCCCGACTTCCGGAAAGCTGAGGATCTCGCCCGACGTGGCAGTATGCGTGCCGTTAAGAATATGCAGCAGCGTAGATTTACCCGCGCCAGAGCGGCCAATCACGCCAACCAGCTCACCGGCATGCAGGTCGAAGTTAATGTCGTGCAGCACGGTCTGGTGCGCGTTGTAGGCCTTACTCAGGCTCTTAACGCTCAGTACTTTACGTCCCGGAGCGGGTGCAAACTGCGGCAGAGACTCCAGGTCAGAGTTGGTAACAACGGCAAGGGATCTGTTCATAACCATTCCAAATGAGTGAGCGAAGCTGGCCCTATTTATCGTGGTGTTGTGTGACTTTTTGATTACGGCTAAAAGAACAAATAATGAACGCCGTGAAAATTTACTCAGCGATCATGCTGATGCGCTACTTGCCGGGGAACGGATGAAAAGGCGAGGAGGGAAGGTTAAAATGTGAAAAAGCCACCCGTCACGGCTAGCGTGAAAGGTGGCTTATTTAAAGTTAAATCAACTAGATGGATAGCACGTCGAAAGTATCCGGGTCCGGTCCCAGGCGTTTACTGCTATCGAGCTTCGCTATTTCAGCCAGCTCTTCTTTGTCCAGCCGGAAGTCGAACACGTCGAAGTTTTCCGCAATGCGTGCAGGTGTGACCGATTTAGGGATCACCACGAGGCCGCTGTCCAGATGCCAGCGAATGACCACCTGCGCCGGGGTTTTACCGTATTTATCCGCCAGGTCACGGATAATTTTCTGATCAAATACGCCTTCCCCCCCCTGAGCCAGCGGGCTCCAGGACTCGGTCTGGATCTTGTGCGTTGCGTTCCAGGCATGCAGCTGGCGCTGCTGTAGTAATGGGTGCAGCTCTATCTGATTAATAACCGGGCTGACGCCGGTTTCGTCGATCAGCCGCTGCAGGTGATTAATATTGAAGTTACATACCCCAATGCTTTTCACCAGCCCCTCTTTTTGCAGCTCAATCAGCCCTTTCCAGGCTTCAAGATAGTGATCTTTGCTCGGAACCGGCCAGTGCAGCAGGTAGAGATCGACGTAGTCGAGCTGCAGCTTCTCGAGGCTGTCTTCCAGCGCCTGACGAGGCCGCTGTTGGTCGCTGTTCCACAGTTTGGTGGTAATAAACAGGTCGTCACGCGCAACGCCTGCGCTCTTCAGCGCGGCACCCACGCCGTCCTCATTTTTGTAAGCGGCGGCGGTATCAATGGAGCGGTACCCCACCTCCAGCGCTTTCTCAATGGCGGTCCTGACTTCGTCGTTACTGGCTTGCCAGACGCCGAGTCCAAGCTGCGGCATCACGTTGCCATCCTGGAGCTTGATTAAGGTTGGATGAGTCATACGTACCTCCTTAATAGTGCGAAAAACACCGGGCAAGCCCGGTGTAAGTTTTTTATTAAGTCTAGTCGAAACTCAGGCAATCAAAGCGCTAACCTGGATTCTCTTAGCGAGCCGCCTCGTAAATGCGACGGCTAACGTCCAGCGTGATGTCCTGATGTTCACCCAGCTGAGTCATGCCTTTTTCTTCCAGTTTCACCAGCAGAGCAGGGATAGAGCTGCCGTCCAGGCCGTAGGCGGACAGGCGAGTAGCGGTGCCCATTTTCTCGAAGAAATTGCGGGTTGCTTCAATCGCGGCATCAATACGCTCTTCTTCGCTACCGGAAGTGATATTCCACACGCGCTCTGCGTATTGCAGCAGTTTGGCGTGCTTCTCAGCGCGCTTCTCGTTCATCAGCGAAGGCAGTACTACCGCCAGCGTTTGAGCGTGATCCAGGCCGTGCATCGCGGTCAGTTCGTGGCCCAGCATATGGGTCGCCCAGTCCTGCGGCACGCCGGCACCAATCAGGCCATTCAGCGCCATGGTCGCTGCCCACATCACGTTGGCACGCACATCGTAGTTTTCCGGATCTTTCAGCGCTTTCGGGCCGTCTTCGATAAGCGTCAGCAGAATGCCTTCAGCAAAACGATCCTGCACCTTGGCGTTGACCGGGTAGGTCAGGTACTGCTCGATGGTATGAACGAAAGCGTCCACCACGCCGTTAGCAACCTGTTTAGGCGGCAGAGTGTAGGTGTAAACCGGATCCAGAACCGCAAACACAGGCTGTACGAAGTCAGACATAAACGCCTGTTTGTCGCCGGTAGAGCGGCGGGAAACTACAGCACCTTTGTTGGACTCGGAGCCGGTTGCCGGCAGCGTCAGCACGGAGCCCATTGGGATCGCGCTTTTCACGTCGCTACCGCGGGTCAGCAGAATATTCCATGGGTCGATATCCTGCGGGTAGTGAGCCGCAGCCGCGATAAATTTAGTCCCGTCGAGCACGGAGCCGCCGCCGACTGCCAGCAGGAAAGTGACGTTTTCTTTACGCGCGATTTCCACGGCCTTCATCAGCGTTTCGTAAGACGGATTAGGTTCGATGCCGCCAAACTCCAGCACGTCGAGGCCTTTCAGCGCGTCTTTAACCTGGCCCAGCACGCCGGTTTTAATCACGCTGCCGCCACCGTAGGTCACCAGTACGCGAGCGTCCGCTGGGATCTGGTCACGCAGTTCTGCCAGAGAGCCTTTACCAAACAGGATGCGGGTTGGGGTATGAAGATTGAAGTTATTCATGATGGAGTTCCCGTTCGTTAGATGAGTCACATTGCTAAATCTGATGGCGCTTATTGTGGTCCGCCACCCTGTCTCTCTCAATGCATATTCCTGCCTTTATCTTGCCTGTTTCTCCAAACGGCTGGAGAAACCGCAGGATTCATCGCACACTGTAAGCCGGATAAAAAGCGCCGTGGAGACGTAAGCATGAACCGCCAGGCTATCTGCCAGCAGCTGACGGATAAAATCAATCAGCTGATTTTAAAAGAAAAAAGTGATGTATTTTTTGATGGCGTACGGCTGATGTACGGCACCAAACCGATGGCACGTACCCCGGTAATGTACGAGCCGGGCATTGTTTTTCTCTTTTCTGGCCATAAAACGGGTTATCTCAACGACCGCGTATTCCGCTATGACGCCAACGAATACCTGCTCCTGACGGTACCTTTGCCCTTTGAGTGCGAAACCTTTGCGACTGCCGACGTGCCGCTGGCGGGGATGCGCATTAAAGTGGATATTCAGCAACTGCAGGATCTGCTGATGGATATTGGCGAGGATGACCTGTTCCGGCCCCAGTCCTGCACCGATGGAATCAACTCCGCCGAGCTGTCGGAAGAAATTCTCTGTGCAACCGAGCGGCTGCTGGACGTTTTAGAAAGGCCGCTTGATGCCCGGGTGCTGGGCAAACAGATTATCCGCGAAATCCTTTATCACGTGCTGACGGGGCCAAGCGGTGGCGCACTGTTGGCGCTCGTCAGTCGCCAGACTCATTTTAGTCTTATTAGCCGGGTGCTGCGCCGTATTGAAAATCAGTACACCGAAAATCTGTCGGTAGATCAGCTGGCGGCGGAGGCCAACATGAGCGTCTCGGCGTTCCACCATAACTTTAAATCGGTGACCAGCACCTCGCCACTGCAGTACCTGAAAAGCTATCGCCTGCATAAGGCAAGAATGTTAATGCTGCATGACGGTATGAAGGCAAGTGCGGCGGCCATTCGTGTGGGCTACGAAAGCGCTTCTCAGTTTAGCCGGGAGTTTAAGCGCTATTTTGGCGTGACGCCGGGGGAAGATATGGCGCGGATGCGGGTGATGTAGGGGGGGGATACTAAGAGCGAATAAGCCAGTCTTATCCGCTCTTGCTAAGTCGACGTTGATTACGCGGCGCTAACTTTTTTTTTCAGCACCACAAACAGCGTACCGACGAGACCAAAAATCAGCAGCGCAATGGGCAAAATCATCAGGAAAGTCATGACCTGATCTTCATGGCGCTTAACGAATGGGATCATGCTGAGCGCATAACCGAGGCTGATAACAACGCCCACCCACAGCAGCCCGCTAAGCCAGTTAAAGAACTGAAAGCGGCGGTTGCTGAGGCCGGAAATTCCCGCCATGGTTGGCAAAAGCGTACGAACAAAAGCCAGGAAGCGGCCGGCAAGAAGTGCCAGCAGGCCATGTCGGTCAAACATCTGCGTAGCGCGGTCGTGATATTGTGTTGGCAGCTGCTCGAGCCACCCTTTCACGGTGCGGGTGTTGCCGAGCCAGCGCCCTTGTAAATAACTTAGCCAGCAGCCAAGGCTTGCCGCGATGGTTAAAATCACAAGCGTTGGCACAAATCCCATCACGCCTTTAGCAATAAGCGCGCCCGCGAGCAGCAACAGGCTGTCACCCGGTAAAAACGACGCGGGAAGCAGTCCATTTTCCAGAAACAGCGTCGCGAACATGACGCAATAGACAACGCCAATAACATGGGGATCGGCAAGCGCGGCAAAATCGTGATGCCAGAGCGCCTCGACAATATTTTGTATAACAGCCATAGGTATTCCTGTGGAACCGCTTATTGAGTTCGCCCTGAGTATTGCACCCGCAACTTAGGCTCACCTTAATTTCTACACATTGTACCGCTAAAATGCCCGCGACACCTTGATCCCTGGCTCAACAAAATGCCGATGATGGCAAAAAAACGCTCCACCCATACCGTTAAACGGAAAATTTAGAGAATGCGCTGGAAACCTGCTTCCAAATCAGCAATCAGATCGTCCACGTTTTCCAGGCCGATATGCAGGCGAACCAGGGTTCCGCTGAAGTCTATCCCGCCTGCGGGGCGGATCTCTGCCAGCTCATCAGGCTGATTAGCGAGAATAAGCGATTCATAGCCGCCCCAGGAATAGGCCATGCTGAAATACTCAAAATGATTGAGGTACTGTTCATACTCCTCATCGTTGAGCCGTTTTTTCAGCACAAACGAGAACAACCCACTACTGCCCGTAAAGTCACGTTTCCAGTATTCATACCCTTTACTGCCGGGAAGCGCCGGGTGATTCACTCTTTCTACCTGAGGATGCTGCGCCAGCCATTCGGCAACTTTTAGACTGCTTTCATGGTGTTGGCGCAGGCGAACGCCCAAGGTGCGGATACCGCGACTGGTCATATAGGCGGTGTCTGCATCCACCATTTGCCCCATCAGATAGGCATTCTCGCGCAGCCGATCCCAACATCGGGCATTGGAAACGGCGGTACCGACCATAGCGTCCGAATGGCCAATCAGGTATTTGGTACCCGCCTGAATAGAGATATCGATGCCAAACTCCAGCGCCTTAAACAGCACGCCAGCCGCCCAGGTATTGTCGATCATGATGATAGCGTCAGGGGCAACGCGCCTGACCGCCGCGACGATTGCCGGAATGTCGTGGACTTCCATGGTAATGGAGCCGGGGGACTCCAGGAAAACGACTTTAGTATTCGGCTGAATCAGATCGACTATCGCGGCGCCGATATCCGGCGCGAACCAGCCGGTGCTGACGCCGAACTTTGAGAGAATTTTAGTGCAGAAGTCCTGGGTGGGTTCGTAGGCGGTTTCGGTGACCAGAATGTGATCGCCCTGCTCAACAAAGGCCAGAATAGTATTGGCAACCGCGGCGGCACCGCACGGGAAGAGGGCGCAGCCGGCGCCGCCTTCAAGTTCGCACATCGCTTCCTGTAACGAGAAATGGGTCAGCGTGCCGCGGCGGCCGTAGAACAGTTCGCCTTTGGTGCGATGGGCGGTGGCCTGTTTTTTGACCTCGACGCTTTCAAACACCAGGGATGAGGCGCGCTGAATGACGCTGTTAACCGAACCCTGAGTAAACTTCTTGCTGCGTCCGGCGTTCACCAGCGCCGTTTCGATGTGCTTTTCCGCCATTATCGCTTCCCCGTCTAACCATCTGGATGTCTGGACGTAAATTAACACAAAATGTGCAAAGGGCATCATGGCGTTTTTTCAGGTTGGCTAAAAAAGCCATCATTTCGCCAGTGCGATGCTTTTCCTGCGTAAGCGCAAGGAATGCTTCAACAATTTCAGGCACTCTGCAAATACTAATGAGAACGACTATCAATTCGATAGTTTTTTGATATATTAGTCTCAGTTTTGACATTTATTTCTCGCTGGAGCGTAAGACGTGACGAGTAATTTGATGCAGACGGATCTGTCCGTTTGGGGCATGTATCAACATGCTGACATCGTAGTTAAGATAGTGATGATTGGCCTGATTCTGGCTTCTGTCGTCACCTGGGCAATCTTTTTCAGTAAGAGCGTGGAGCTGATTACCCAAAAACGTCGCCTCAAGCGCGAACAGCAGCAGCTGGCGAACGTCCGCTCTCTTAATGAAGCGAGTAGCGTGGCTGAAGCATTCGACAGCAAAAGCCTTAGCACGCTGCTGATTAATGAAGCCCAGAATGAACTGGAGCTCTCCGCTGGCGTCGAAGATAAAGAAGGTATTAAAGATCGTACCGGCTTCCGCCTTGAGCGCCGCGTGGCTGCCGTTGGGCGGCATATGGGCCGTGGGAATGGCTTCCTTGCAACCATCGGTGCTATCTCGCCGTTTGTCGGTCTGTTCGGTACCGTTTGGGGCATCATGAACAGCTTTATCGGCATTGCCCAGTCTCAGACTACCAACCTGGCGGTCGTAGCTCCCGGCATCGCAGAAGCACTGCTGGCGACGGCCATTGGCCTGGTGGCGGCGATCCCTGCGGTTGTTATCTATAACATCTTCGCGCGTATGATTGGCAGCTACAAAGCAAGCCTTAGCGACGTTGCGGCTCAGGTGCTGCTGCTGCAAAGCCGTGACCTTGACCTGGATGGCACATCCCAGCCGCGTCCGGTGCGTAATACTCAGCAACTGCGTGTAGGTTAATGCCCCATGGCAATGCGTTTAAACGACAACCTCGATGACACAGGTGAAATGCACGAAATTAACGTTACGCCGTTTATCGACGTAATGTTGGTTCTGCTGATCATCTTCATGGTGGCAGCACCACTGGCAACGGTGGACGTGAAGGTTAACCTTCCGGCCTCCAGCAGTGAACCGCAGCCACGCCCGGAGAAACCGGTTTACCTGTCGGTGAAAGCGGACCATTCGATGTTTATCGGCAACGATCCGGTAACCAAAGAGTCGATGGTCAACGCGCTGATTGCTGCGACCGAAGGGAAAAAGGACACCACCATCTTCTTCCGCGCGGACAAAACGGTGGACTATGAAACGCTGATGGACGTGATGGATACGCTGCACCAGGCAGGGTATCTGAAGATTGGCCTGGTCGGCCAGGAAGTCACTAAAGCGAAGTAAGAGGGGCTGACTCTCATTCCGGCCCTCTTCCTCTTGGGAGAGGGTTAAAACGACTCAACTTTATTCTCTCCGTAGTTATTCCGTTCACCCGTAGATCGGTTTTCCCTGTACGTTCAGAGCACGGTGAACGTGTCCGGCAAGCTCATCGCCGCTGAAGCGGTAAACCCACCGGCCATCACCCAAACATTCGGGGTCGTTCGCGATTCGTTCCCGACGATCGCTCTCTTTCGCTGCTCCCGGCAGCTCAACCCCGCCTGAGTTGGGTCATAACCTGGGGCGATGAGAGCCGGGAACAAGGGCGTGGCTGCGGGTCTTGCAGCAACAATGATTTTCAGCGTGGCTGTGGGCTAAAAGCGAGGCACGGTTCCGGCTTAAATCGCCTCCGTTTTCTCTCCGACTGGCCAGGGTCCGGGCGTCGGGAACGCCCGGAGGCTGAGAGCGTCGGGAACGCATCTCAGCCGACCCAGGACTGGGAGATAAAACGGAGGTTTGCCGCTTTAGCGGTCGATTTATTTGGCCGGGAGTCCGGGGTCTCGGGGAAGTGACGGTGACTTCCCCGAGTCGTTCACCGTTGCGGTGACTGCATATGAAGCAGCTCTGGAAGTGAACGGAACCTTAGTTGATCCTTCATAGAGCGTATTTGTGACTAACAGACAGCCAAAGAGAGCAACCGTTAAATTTTATTACTCTTTAAATTCCCTCACCCCACTGGGGAGATGGCCAGGGAAAGAGGCAAACCCCACTCATAGAGTGGAACTCTTCCACGTCTTCTCAGCCAGGCCACGGGTTATCGACAGCGTCTCGGCTTCATGCTCTTTCAGGCGCTGATAGTGGCTCTCCAGCCGCCTGAGGATTTGCTCCTTAAGCTTTGGATGGCTGTTCAGGATCTCTTCCAGTACCGCGCCGTACACCTCTTCCTTGGCTCGCCAGGGGTAAATCTCATGGCGGTGCATCCATTTCAGGTCGATCAGCGCCGACGTAATATCCGTTACTTTTTGCGTATTACGGGTAATATTCTCATTTTTAAGTCGAACCAGAATGGCCATATTTTTACTTAACGTAAATTCGTGGTCTTTATTCTCGTCAGTGCTGATTAATTCTGGCTGTTTCTTTATAGGTTCTGCCATGGCATTAATCCTCAATCGAATAGCATAATGGCCAGGGTTTTTCCTGGGTCATTTGATTAACCCAAATTTCTTCTTGCTGGCTACTCACCCATGCGGTTTTATCTTCGATAAGCATCTGTAAATCGGCTGCATTAATAAGTTCTTTTTCAACCAGTTCGCCAATCAGGGCGTGCAGCGCCTCTATCCTTACCGCACACAGCAGGCGTTCTTTAATATGGCGATCGGTTTCTTCAAGCAGCCGGTTTTTGGCCTGCCCGGCGTAATGGCTGCCGCTAAGGATGCTTTTTTCGAGCGTTAAAATCTTATCCTGAACGACTTCGGGCGTGTTACTATTTTCCGCCTCTGTAGGGAGCGTTGATGGTGCGGCAACAGGATAGCGCCGTGGTAAGAAGTGTTCAGGCAGCATCGAATGCGATCCTTTGATATCTGTGCAATATTCAGGTTCAGAGATTCGCGATATGATGCCTCAATTCTAAAATAAAAAAAACAGGAGTTTTTTATGCACAGCATATTTTATTCTATTGTCACAATTTTGATTTTGTTATGCGCCGTGTTAGTTATGCGCAAAGAATTTAGCTTATCGAATAATAAAAAGAATCATACATCAGGGGAAATAGAACCAACCACCACCAGTGAAGAGCGGGAGGATTATTTCGGTATGCTAATGTCGAAAATTACCCCAGGCTATTACTGGCGTATTAATAGTGAGTATATTGACTTTACGCATGCCACGATTAAGAAAATGCGTATTGATGAACTGACCTCACAGCCCGTTTTATTCAGTGCTCAGCGCCGCTGTAGCGATTTAAATTCTGCAGTGTATAAATATTACGATAATATTAAAAAACGCTGCGCCGAAGGTGAACAGGTTCCACTATCGGATATTGAAGTCCTTAACCTGCGCCAGTGCTTTAATGAGTTTAGCCGCGAAGCGTATCCGGAGCTTGTGGCGCTGGTGTGGCCGCAGTATCAGCGTCCGGAAATCAACCTTGAATCCATATAATCATTATTATTCAATAGATTACTTTATTTTTTGAAGCGCAACGATGGTAATCCTGCTTTATGCCGCCAGTGATGGCGGCTTTTCGCGCTGAGTAAAAAAACACCACATGGTATTATTCTCTCCGCTCTGATGCTTCCCTTAGCTGTTAAGGAATACTTCTCGTACCGTTAAAAGATGTGGTTATGAAATTCGTTCAGTTTTTATCTTTAGTTGTATTTTGTTTTTTATTATCAATTGCTAGCACAAATTCCTTTGCCCTTAATTTGCCAAAGGAATTTGCGTCTATGGGCACCCAATCCCTCGCTAAGTCCCTGAATGGGGAAAATAATCCTCATGCGGTGAAGTCTGCGTTAGCGGTTGAATACCAGCGGTGGAAAGGAACACGTTATCGACTGGGGGGCAGCTCGCGCCGCGGAATTGATTGTTCTGCATTGGTGCAGCACCTGTTTAGTCACTCGTTCAATACGCACCTTCCCCGAACCACCGGCGAACAGATCCGACACGGTAAGTCTATCAGCCGACAGCAGCTGAAGGCCGGAGATCTGGTGTTTTTTAAAACTTCTCCGGGACTGCGTCACGTTGGCGTTTATGTCGGTAATAATCAGTTTCTTCATGCCTCAACAAGCATTGGTGTGACTATCACATCGCTGGATAACCGCTACTGGGCCAGCCGTTACGAAACGGCCAGGCGCTTAACGCTGGCGGGTTGATTCCCCCTCCATAAAACGCCTGAATTCGCTATACTGACGCTCTTTTTGGGATTTCCAGACAGGACATTATGGAACGTTTTATTGAGAATATGATGTACGCCTCGCGCTGGCTTCTGGCCCCGGTTTACTTCGGGTTATCACTTGCTTTGCTTGCGCTCACGGTGAAGTTTTTCCAGGAGATCATTCATGTTCTCCCGAATATCTTCTCAATTGCGGAAGCGGACTTAATTCTGACCCTGCTCTCGCTGGTGGATATGGCGCTGGTCGGTGGCCTGCTGGTGATGGTGATGTTCTCAGGCTACGAGAACTTTGTCTCGACGCTGGATATTTACGAAGGCAAAGAGAAGCTTAACTGGTTGGGGAAAATGGACTCCGGCTCGCTGAAGAATAAGGTGGCGGCGTCGATCGTGGCTATCTCTTCCATCCATCTGCTGCGTATTTTTATGGACGCCAAAAACGTGCCGGACAACAAGCTGATGTGGTACGTGATTATCCACCTGACGTTTGTGCTGTCGGCGTTCGTGATGGGCTATCTCGACAAGCTCTCTCGTAGCGCAAAGTACTAAATACTAAGCCCCTGTTAAACAGGGGCTTTTGTTTTTATTTATCCGACGACGCCTGCCACAAATTAAGCTCACCATCCGCAACGTGGCGGTCAATTTTCTCAAGCTCATCCGCCGTAAAGCTCAGGTTATCGAGCGCCTTAACGTTCTCTTTGAGCTGCTCTGCGCGGCTTGCGCCGATAAGCACTGAGGTGACTCGCGGGTCTTTCAGCAGCCAGCTTAGCGCCATTTGCGCCATCGTCTGGCCTCGCTGCTGTGCCATCTCGTTAAGCAGGTGCAGGCTGGTCAGGTTTGCTTCGGTCAGCATTTTTTCATTCAGTCCGCGAACTTTGTTGCCTTCCACCTGCATCCTCGAGCCCTCCGGGATGCCGTTCAGGTATTTGCCGGTTAATAGGCCCTGCGCCAGCGGGGTAAAGGCGATACAACCGCTGCCGTTTTGCGCCAGCGTGTCCAGCAGACCGCTTTTATCGACCCAGCGATTTAACAGGTTATAAGAGAGTTGGTGGATAAGCAGCGGAATTTTCCATTCTCGCAGCAGGTCGGCCATTTTTTGCGTACGTTCGGAGGAGTAGGAGGAAATTCCGACATAGAGTGCTTTACCACTTTGCACCGCGTGAGCCAGCGCGCCGGCCGTTTCTTCCATCGGCGTTCTCTCATCCACGCGATGGGAATAGAAGATGTCGACGTACTCCAGCCCCATGCGCTTCAGGCTCTGATCCAGACTCGCCAGCAAATATTTGCGCGAGCCGCCGGAGCCGTAAGGCCCTGGCCACATGTCGTAGCCCGCTTTGGTGGCAATAATCAGCTCGTCGCGATAGCCGCTAAAATCCTGCTTCAGCAGGCGGCCAAAGTTTTCTTCCGCCGAGCCGGGAGGCGGCCCGTAGTTGTTGGCGAGATCAAAATGCGTAATGCCAAGATCGAACGCGGTGCGCAGCAGATCGCGCTGTGACTCCAGCGGGCTTACGCCGCCAAAACTGTGCCACAGGCCAAGAGAAAGGGCGGGCAGCTGCAGGCCGCTCTGGCCGCAGTAGCGATACTGCATGGATTGATAACGTGACGGGCTGGCCTCGTACGGCATAGTGTCTCCTTAGGGTAAGAGTTATTTTTTGAAACGCTGTTTCCATCTTAACCCTACGGAGGTATTCAGCAATCCGAAAATCAGGCCTCCGGAGAAAGAGAGCTGTGCGGCGTTCCCTGATAATAGGCAAGCGCCACCATCAGCGACTGCACCAGGCAAAGGGTTGCTGACTGAGAGCGGAATGCATCAACCTGCGCCTCTTTGACGACAAAGCAGAGATCGCTAAAAGTGGCAAACGGACTTATCTGGCTGTCGGTTATCACTATCTGGCGGGCACCCGCTTTGGCCGCTACTTCACTTACCATCAACGTCTCTTCGGCATAAGGGGAGAAGCTTATCGACACCACGATATCTTTGGCTTTTACGCGGTTGACCTGCTCACGCAGCATGCCGCCAAGCCCGTCCAGCAGCACGGCGCGGCAATCAAGGTGACTCAGGGCATAGGTCAGATAGGCCGCCACGCTAAAGGAGCGGCGCAGGCCGACAACGTAGATCGTGTCTGCTTCGGCCAGCAGTTCAACCGCACGCTGCAGCTGCTCTGGTTCGGTACGGGCGGCCAGCTGCTGCAGCGCCTGAGCATTTGAGCGGGCAAATTCCTGCAAAATATCCAGCGGCGTTTCCGGCACGGCTTCGCTGCCCAGCTCGCGGAACAGCCTCGCCCGGTCAGTGTAGCTGGCCGTCTCTTCCACCAGATTCATGCGGAACAGCTGTTTCATTTCGTTGAAGCCGCTGAAATCAAAGGCATTGGCAAAGCGGATCAGCGTCGAGGGCGGCACTTCTGCCCGCTCGGCAATGGCGGCCACGGTATCAAATGCCACGCTGTTGGTGTTATCCAGCACGTAGCGGGAAACCTGCTGCAGCCTTTTGCTCAGGCTGTCGTAGCGGTCGCGGATCTGCTGCTGGAGTTCGCTCAGGGTTGTCGCCGTGGTCAATTTGCCATCCTCAAAAGTATTCGCTGAAACGTATTTAAGCGTAGTACCGGCAAAAATGAAACAGATGCACCAAAACTGGCAGGGGCTGAAACGTCACTGACGTCTCAGTCTTTGCACCTCATTCTGCGGGTTAACATAAAAACGAAGTGTTGATCACAATAATCAACATTTATTTTATTTCGACTTAAAATGGAATGTTTATTTCATATACAGTGTTCGGGAGACAACCCTAACAGCAAGAGGCCAGAGATGGAGACGGTAGCGAATTTTATCCACGGTGAATGCGTCGCGGGCGAAGGCCAGCGGGTACAGGCGATCTTCAACCCGGCGACCGGCGCGCAGATCCGTCAGGTCGCGATGAGCACGGCCAGGCAGACGGAGCAGGCCATTGCTGCCGCGCAGCAGGCGTTTCCGGGCTGGGCCCGCCAGTCTCCGCTCAAGCGCGCCCGCGTGATGTTCCGCTTTAAAAGCCTGCTTGAGGAACACATGGATGGCCTGGCGAAGCTTATCAGCGAAGAGCACGGCAAAGTCTATTCTGACGCGGTGGGCGAGTTGACTCGCGGCCTCGAAGTGGTGGAGTTCGCCTGCGGGATACCGCATCTGCAAAAGGGCGAACATTCCGCTAACGTGGGGACGGGCGTGGATAGCCACTCGCTGATGCAGCCGCTTGGCGTCTGCGCGGGCATCACGCCGTTTAACTTCCCGGCCATGGTGCCGATGTGGATGTTCCCTATCGCGCTGGCGACCGGCAATACCTTTGTTCTCAAACCGTCGGAAAAAGATCCGTCGCTGTCGCTGCGGCTTGCTCAGTTGCTGAAAGAGGCCGGGCTGCCTGACGGCGTATTTAACGTGGTACAGGGCGATAAAGAAGCCGTGGACGTTCTGCTGACCGACTCAAGAGTTCAGGCCGTCAGCTTTGTGGGCTCGACGCCGATTGCCGAGTATATCTACCAGACCGCCTCTGCCCACGGTAAGCGCTGCCAGGCGCTGGGCGGGGCGAAAAACCACTGTATTTTGATGCCGGATGCTGACCTGGACATGGCGACCAACGCCATTATGGGGGCGGCCTTTGGTGCCGCCGGGGAACGCTGCATGGCGCTGTCGGTTGTGGTTGCCGTGGGCGATGAAACCGCCGACGCGCTGTGTGCCGGGCTGGAAAAACAGCTCGCTACGCTGCGCGTTGGGCCAGGCCTTGGGCATGAACCAGAAAATGATATGGGGCCGCTGATTTCCGCCCCGCACCGGGCCAAAGTGCTGGGCTATATTGATAGCGGAGAGCAGCAGGGCGCGACGCTGCGCGTGGATGGCCGTGGCCTTAAGCTGGCGGGCAACGAAGGCGGTTATTTTGTTGGCCCAACGCTGTTCGACCATGTCACCCCGGAGATGACTATTTATAAAGAAGAAATCTTCGGCCCGGTGCTGTGCGTGGTGCGCGTGCCGGATTACGCCAGCGCGCTGGCGCTGATTAACAAACATGAATACGGCAACGGCACGGCGATTTTTACCCGTGATGGTGGTACCGCAAGGCGTTTTACCGAGGAAGTGCAGGCGGGCATGGTCGGCGTAAACGTCCCGATCCCGGTGCCGATGGCGTTCCACAGCTTCGGCGGCTGGAAGCGTTCCATCTTTGGGCCGCTTAACGTCCACGGCAGCGACGGCGTGCGTTTCTATACGCGCATGAAAACCGTCACCGCCCGCTGGCCGGACACCAGCCATCAGCAAGGCTCTGCGTTCTCGATGCCGACGCTGGGCTAAGGGGAGGAAAGATGACCACACAACGCATGACCATGGCGCAGGCGCTGGTCAGGTTTTTAAACCAGCAGTACGTTGAAATCGACGGGCATGAGCAGCCGTTTATAGAAGGCGTAATGACCATTTTCGGGCACGGCAACGTGCTCGGTCTTGGGCAGGCGCTGGAGCAAGATCCCGGCCACCTGAAAGTGCATCAGGGCTGTAACGAGCAGGGTATGGCGCATATCGCCACTGGCTTTGCCAAACAGCACCGTCGGCAGCGGATTTATGATCCGTGGGGCCTGGGGCGGCCAATATGGTGACCGCCGCCGCAACGGCCACCGCCAACCGCATTCCGCTGCTGCTCTTGCCCGGCGACATCTACGCCAGCCGCCAGCCGGACCCGGTGCTCCAGCAAATCGAGCAGTTTCATGACCTCAGCATCAGCACCAACGACTGCTTCCGGCCGGTGTCCCGCTACTGGGACAGAATTAACCGCCCGGAGCAGCTGATGAGCGCCATGATTAGTGCCATGCGAGTACTTACTAACCCCGTGGATACCGGTGCGGTAACGATTTGCCTGCCGCAGGACGTGCAGGGGGAAGCCTGGGATTACCCGCAAAGCTTCTTCGAGAAGCGAGTACATCATATTGAAAGGCGCCCGCCGGATGAAAACCGGCTGCAGGCTGCGCTAAAGTTGATTGCCGGTAAGCGTCGCCCGCTGGTTATCTGCGGCGGCGGGGTTCGTTATTCAGGCGCACATCAGGCATTTCAGGATTTTGTTGAGCGTTTCGGGCTGCCGTTTGCCGAAACGCAGGCCGGGAAAGGCGCAATTGTAAGCGAGCACTCACTTAATCTCGGCGGCCTCGGCGTCACCGGCGGCCTGGCGGCTAACCGGCTTGCGCCGCAGGCCGATCTGATTATTGGCGTGGGCACCCGGCTGACCGACTTTACCACCGGTTCCAAATCGCTGTTTTCACCTGAGGCCGACTTCCTGCTGCTGAACGTGGCCGAATTCGACGCCCTGAAGCTGGACGCTACGCCGCTGGTAGCCGATGCCCGGATTGGGCTTGAGCAACTGACTGCCGGCCTGCATCAGGCTGACTACCACGCTGCCTGGCAGGACGAAGCCGCTCACGCTAAAGCGGCCTGGCGCGACGAGTGCCAGCGGCTGACGACGCGGCAATGGCAGCCGGGTGAAGCCCCGGAAGTGGCGGGGCATCTGGATGAAACGTTGCGGGAATACAGCCGCGAGCTAGGTACCTCATTAACCCAAACCCGCGTGCTGGGCCTGGTGAATCAGCATATAGAAGAAGACGCCATTGTGGTGGGCGCGGCGGGATCGCTGCCAGGGGATTTACAGCGCCTGTGGCAGGTAAAAACGCCGGACAGCTATCACCTCGAATACGGCTATTCGTGCATGGGCTACGAGATAGCCGCGGCGGTAGGGGCAAAGCTCGCGAAGCCAGGGCAGCCGGTGTATGCGATGGTGGGGGACGGGTCTTACCTGATGCTGCATTCCGAGCTGCAAACCGCCGTTCAGGAAGGGATAAAAATCACCATTTTGCTGTTTGATAACGCCGGTTTCGGCTGCATCAATAACCTGCAAATGGGCCACGGAATGGGCAGCTTTGGCACCGAAAACCGTCACCGTAACCCGCAAAGCGGCAGGCTGGATGGCCCGCTGGTGAAGGTTGATTTTGCCCAAAATGCCGAAAGCTACGGCTGCAAAGCCTGGCGGGTCAATAGCGAGGCGGAACTGCTTGCCGCGCTGGAGGCATCTCGTCAGGAGCCGGGGCCAACGCTGCTGGATATCAAAGTGCTGCCTAAAACCATGACCCACGACTACGAAGCCTGGTGGCGCACCGGAGATGCTCAGGTTTCGCGCTCGAGTGCCGTGGCCGATGCCGCGGAACAAACCGCCGCTAAGCTTAAAAACGCTCGCCAGTACTAACCCTTTAGCATTCCGTCAGGTCATCTGACGGAATGTTTATTTCATTTTCGTCTTCTTTTCTTCTCGTCCTTCAGCATGGGTGCGCTCTCCCTCTCAAATCCCTTCTCTGTGCAGGCTTTAATTCACTCGGTGATGTGATTTTGCTAACAAAATACAGCCGATAAATTATCAAAATGTTAACCTCTGCGCAAAAATGAAACTTTCACTCTGCATTAAAATGAAATAAATGTTTTATTTAAGGCGTCGTTATTCAGCTGCATGTGAAAGCCGGAAGACCCGGCTCATGACCCTACTGCAACACCACTTTCGGGAGCCGCCATGTTTAACATTGCTTTACTGGGCGCGGGCCGTATCGGCCAAATCCACGCCGCCAATATTGCCGCCCATCCCCATTCCACCCTCTGGTCCGTTGTCGACCCTAATGCAGAAAACGCCGCGCGCATTGCCGAAAAATACCAGGCGCGCCAGCAGAGCGTTGCCCAGGCGATGAGCGACCCGGAGGTGCATGCGGTGCTGATCGCCTCGGCGACCGATACCCACGCCGACCTGATTGAACTGGCCGCCAAACACGGCAAAGCGATTTTCTGCGAAAAACCAGTACATCTGGATCTGGCCCGCGTGCGCGACTGCCTGAAGGTGGTGAAAGAACATAACGTGCCGCTGTTTATCGGCTTTAACCGTCGCTTCGATCCGCAGTTCCGCAAGCTGAAAAACGAAGCGCTGCAGGGGCGCATCGGCACGCCGGAATCGCTGGTGATTATCTCCCGAGATCCATCGCCGCCGCCGGCTGAATATGTGCGTGTCTCCGGCGGCATGTTCCGCGACATGACCATTCATGACTTTGATATGGCCCGCTTCATCATGGGCGAAGAGCCTGTTGCCGTGTATGCCCAGGGCAGCAATCTGGTGGACCCGGCGATTGGCGAGGCGGGCGACATCGACACCGCTTTTATCGTCCTGAAATATGCCTCTGGCGCACTGGCCACCATCGTTAACAGCCGCCGCTCGGCCTACGGCTACGATCAGCGCCTGGAGCTACACGGCGCTAAGGGCCTGCTGACCGCCGGCAATATCCTGGAAAACCAGGTTCAATTCTTCGGCGACGGCGGGAACACCAGCGCGTTGCCAGAACACTTCTTCCTCCAGCGCTACAAAGATGCCTACGCCGCCGAATGGCAGCACTTTGTTGCCGTCCTGCGCGGTGAGGCCAAACCCGAGTGCAGCGGCGACGACGGTGAACGCGCCCTGTACCTGGCCGACAAGGCGCTGGAGTCACTGCGTAGCCAGCGCGAAGTTGCTTTGTAACCTCCGAAGACCCTACACATAGAAGAGAGATAACAATGAAAAAGCTGATCCTCGCCGCCCTCATCGCCCTGACCACGGCTCCGGCGCTGGCCGAAAACGAACAGATTGTTTTTAGCACCCCAAACCTCGCGATGCCGTTTGAAGTGCATATGCAGCGTACCGCCGTGCAGGCCGCTAAAGAGATGGGCGTTAAGCTGCAGGTGCTCGACAGCCAGGGTAGCTCTCCTAAGCAGGTTGCCGACCTGGAAAACGCCATTACCCGTGGCGCTCAGGGATTTATCGTCTCTCCTAATGACGTTAACGCCGTGTCGAGCGCGGTAGGGGAAATTCAGGATGCCAGGCTGCCGGTGGTGACGCTCGACCGCTCGGTCGCCAGCGACAAGCCGGTGCCGCATTTCGGCGCCAACAACTACAAAGGCGGCCAGGCGGTGGCGGACTTTGTGAAGGCCAAATTCCCTGACGGCGCGGACATCGTGCTGCTGACCGGCCAGCCGGGTTCCTCCTCCAATATCGAACGCACCAAAGGGATCCGCGATGGCCTGAAAGCCGGGGGCGCTAAATACAAGATCGTCGCCGATCAGACCGGGAACTGGATGCGTTCTGAAGGTATGCGCATCGTCGAAAGCGTGCTGCCGTCGCTACCGAAAAAACCTCAGGTCATTCTTTCCGCCAACGACGATATGGCGCTCGGCGCGATTGAAGCGCTGCAGGGGCAGGGCATGAAGCCGGGTGAAGTGCTGGTCACAGGTTTTGACGCGGTGCCGGAAGCGCTGGCCCGTGTGCGCGATGGTTGGCTGGCGGCAACGGCGGATCAGCGCCCAGGCTTTGCGGTGAAAACGGCGATGAGCCAGCTGGTGGCCAACATTCGCGAGAAGAAGGCGATCACCGGGGCTGATTACGCGCCAACGATGATCACCAAAGATAACCTGGATCAAGCAGAACGTATCGGCGAAGCAGGCAAATAATATCCGTCATCTTTCAAGCTGCAGCGGTGTTGGCTGCCTTCCCGCACCCCGGTCACATAGTTAGCTATGCTCCCGGGGATGCCCTCAGTTGCCGCCGTGCTGCAGCTTGAAATCTATAGGATATTCGCTGAAATGAGGAGCAGTCTGATGTCGCAACCTTTACTGAAAGTGACCGACCTGGCGAAGAGTTTTTCCGGCGTTTGGGCGTTAAGCAGCGCGCAGCTCAGCGTCGGGCAGGGCGAAATTCATGCCCTGCTGGGGGAGAACGGCGCGGGAAAATCCACGCTGCTGAAGGCGCTGGCCGGGGCACAGCCGCAAACGCGCGGCGAGATCTGGTTTAACGGCGAAACGCTGCCCGTAGATGACTCGCCGGTGGAGCGCCAGAACAAAGGCATTATTACTATTTATCAAGAATTTAACCTGCTGCCCAATATGACGGTGGCGGAAAACATGTTTCTTGGCCGCGAGCCGCGCCGCCGCAACCTGATCGTCGACAGCAAAGCGGTGAACCAGGAGGCGCAGGTCATTCTGGACTATTTACAGCTCAACGTAGCACCGACGACCGCCGTGGCCCGCCTGAGCGTGGCCCAGCAGCAAATGGTGGAGATTGCCAGAGCGCTGACGCTGAATGCCCGATTAATCATTATGGATGAGCCTTCTGCCGCGTTGAGCGACAGCGAAGTCGAAAGCCTGCACCGCGTGGTGCGCGAGCTTAAAGGCCGTGGCGTCAGCATTATTTATGTCACTCATCGCCTGCATGAAGTCTTCCAGCTTTGTGACCGTTTCACCGTGTTCCAGGATGGCCGCTATACCGGTTCCGGCGACGTGGCGGGCACCAACGTGGAGCAAATTATTCGCCTGATGGTCGGCCGCGACGTGGTGTTTAACCGCCGCGATGCCAGCCTCACGCACCATGCTGACAAGCCCATTCGCCTGGCGGTGAAGGGGCTCAGCCGCGAAAAACCGCCGCTCGATCCTCACGGTATCGCGTTGAAAGACATCAGTTTCCACGTGCACGCCGGAGAAGTGTTGGGCATCGCCGGGCTGGTGGGCGCGGGGCGCACCGAAGTCGCACGCTGCTTGTTTGGCGCAGACAAATTCACCACCGGCAGCTTTGAGCTGGACGGTAAACCCTATCAGCCGCAAAACCCTATGCACGCGCTGGACCAGGGGATCGCGCTGGTGCCGGAGGATCGTAAAAAAGAGGGCGCGGTGCTGGGCCTGTCGATCCGCGACAATCTGTCTTTGTCCAGCCTCTCGTCGCTGCTGACCTGGCGCTATTTCGTTAGCCCACGTAAAGAGGACGCGCTGATCGAGTCCTATCGGCAGGCGCTGCAAATCAAAATGGTTAACGCCGAGCAGGAGGTGCGCAAGCTCTCCGGTGGGAATCAGCAAAAAGTGATCCTGGCGCGCTGTATGGCGTTGAATCCACGGGTGCTGATCGTCGATGAACCGACCCGCGGCATTGACGTAGGAACTAAATCGGAAGTGCATCAGGTGCTGTTTGATATGGCTAAGCGAGGCGTGGCGGTGATCGTTATCTCTTCCGACCTGCCTGAGATTCTCGCGGTGTCGGATCGGATAATCACCCTCAGCGAAGGGCGGGTGACCGGCGAACTGCACGGCGATGAAGCCAACGAAGAACGGCTGATGACCCTGATGGCCATCAACCATAGCGCCTTAAGCGCCGCATAACGGGGGAGCCCATGACGCAGATGATTACCAAAAGCCAGACTCCGGCAAAAAGCGCTTCGCGCTTCGATCCGATCGCTTTCTTCGAGCGCTTCGGGGTGCTGATCTTCATGTTCCTGCTGCTTATCTTCTTTCAGTCGCAGAACAGCAACTTCCTGTCCGAACGTAATATTTTCAACATCCTGACCGAGGTTTCCATTTACGGGATCATCGCGGTAGGTATGACCTTTGTCATTCTCACGGCGGGTATCGATCTTTCCGTTGGCTCGATCCTTGCGGTCTGCGCAATGACCGCGGCTTATGTGATCAAGGGCGACAACTTTACCACCGTCGATCCCAACGCCTGGGGCGGTTTTAGCTGGCTGTTGGGGCTGGGGATCTGCCTGGCTATCGGCACGCTGATAGGCTTCCTGCACGGCCTGGGCGTCACCCGCCTGCGCCTGCCGCCGTTCATCGTCACGCTGGGCGGGATGACCATCTGGCGCGGCCTGACGCTGGTGATCAACGACGGCGCGCCCATCGCCGGGTTTGATGCGGGCTACCGCTGGTGGGGACGCGGAGAGATGCTCGGCATCTCCATTCCTATCTGGATCTTCGCCATCGTCTCGATTCTGGGCTATCTGGCGCTGCATAAAACCCGCTGGGGACGCTTCGTCTATGCCATCGGCGGCAACCCGGAAGCGGCTCGCCTCGCTGGGGTCAACGTTAAGCGCGTGCTGGTCAGCGTGTATGTCGTTATCGGCTGTCTCGCAGGGCTGGCGGGCTTTGTGCTCAGCGCCCGGTTGGGCAGCGCTGAAGCGGTGGCGGGGATCTCCTTTGAGCTGCGGGTGATCGCCTCGGTGGTGATCGGCGGTACATCGCTGATGGGCGGCTACGGGCGGATCAGCGGCACGATTATCGGCGCCATCATCATGGGGATCCTGATTAACGGCCTGGTGCTAATGAACGTCTCGGCCTACTACCAGCAGATCATTACCGGGCTGATTATCGTGCTGGCGGTGGCGTTTGATACCTACGCCAAGAACCGCCGCGGCGCGCTGTAAGGGTTGCCCCCCACCCTTTCAGGGAGAGGGTAAAGGGCAGGTTACGACTTCAGGAACAACACATGAAAAAGGTCAGAATTGGTTTAATCGGCACCGGCTACATCGGCAAAGCCCATGCAATAGCGTACGCGCAGGCGCCGACGGTCTTTGATCTGCAGGGCGAACTGGTCCGTGAAATGGTGGCGGAAGTCACGCCCGAGCTGGCGGCGAAGCGCGCCGCGGCGTTTGGCTTTAATCGCTCCACCGGCGACTGGCGCGAGCTGGTGGCTGACCCAAATATCGATGTGGTGGACATCTGCTCCCCAAACCACCTGCATAAAGAGATGGCGCTGGAGGCTATTCGCCACGGCAAGCACGTCTATTCGGAGAAGCCGCTGGCGCTCAACGCCCGGGATGCCCGGCTGATGGTAGATGCCGCCGATCTGGCTGGCGTGAAGACATTGGTCGGCTTCAACTACATGAAGAACCCGACCGCGCAGCTGGCAAAGCAGATCATCGAACGCGGCGAGATCGGCGAAGTGATCCACTTCTACGGCACCCATAACGAAGACTACATGGCCGATCCGCTTTCGCCGATCCACTGGCACTGCTTCAAAGAAACCGCGGGGCTTGGCGCGCTGGGGGATCTGGCGGCGCACATCGTCAACATGGCGCAGTACCTGGTGGGCGATATTCGCGAAGTCTGCGGTGACCTGAAAATTGTGGTGCCGCAGCGCCCGGCTTCGGCAGGCAGCAGCGAAATGATCGCCGTGGAAAACGAGGATCAGGCCCACGCGATGGTGCGTTTTGAAGGTGGCGCTCAGGGCGTGCTCGAAACGTCACGCGTCGCTAGCGGCAGAAAAATGGGGCTGACCTGGACGATCACCGGCACGAAAGGGGCGCTGAGCTTTACCCAGGAGCGAATGGCGGAGTTGAAGCTTTATCTGCAAAGCGACCCCGAAGGCCGCCAGGGGTTCCGCACGCTGCTGGTTGGCCCGGCCCACCCGGATTACGGCTCGTTCTGTATGGGCGCGGGGCACGGCATCGGCTTTAACGATCAAAAAACGGTGGAGGTGCGCGATCTGATCGACGGCATTGCCGCTGATAAGCCGATGTGGCCGGACTGTGAAGAGGGCTGGAAGGTGTCGCGCATTCTCGATGCTATCGCCCTGTCTCACCAGCAGGGGCGCTGGGTCAACGTATCTGACATTGTCTGAGGACGAAGCATGAAAGAAAAGCAGTTGGATCTGATTTGCATGGGGCGGGTCGCGGTAGATCTCTACAGCCAACAGATTGGCGCGCGGCTGGAAGATGCCAGCAGCTTCGCCCGCTATCTTGGCGGTTCGTCCGGCAATGTGGCCTACGGCACCGCACGCCAGGGGCTGAAATCTTCCATGCTGGCGCGCGTTGGCGACGAGCACATGGGGCGCTTTTTGCGTGAAGAGCTTAGCCAGGTCGGCTGTGATACCAGCCATTTAATCACCGATAAAGATCGGCTGACGGCGCTGGTGCTGCTGGGCATCAAAGATCGCGACACTTTTCCGCTGATTTTTTACCGCGACAACTGTGCCGATATGGCAATTAAGGCGGATGATTTCAGCGAAGAGTACATTGCCTCCGCCCGCTGCCTGGCGATCACCGGCACACATCTTTCTAATCCGCGTACCCGCGAGGCGGTGCTGACAGCGCTGAACTATGCCCGCCGTAACGATGTGCGCACCGTGCTGGATATCGATTACCGCCCGGTGTTGTGGGGGCTGACCTCTCTTGGCGACGGCGAGACGCGCTTTGTTGAAGCTGAGCAGGTGACAAAACAGCTGCAATCCGTTCTGCATCTTTTTGACGTCATCGTCGGCACCGAAGAGGAGTTTCATATTGCCGGAGGCTCAACCGATACGCTGTCGGCGTTGAAAAAAGTGCGCCAGACGACGGATGCAACGCTGGTCTGCAAGCGTGGGGCGCAAGGTTGTTCCGTATTCCTCGGGCTGATTCCTGATTCGCTGGACGGCGGGATCAACGTCAGCGGCGTGCGTGTGGAAGTGCTCAACGTGCTGGGGGCGGGGGACGCATTTATGTCCGGGCTGCTGCGCGGCTACCTTAATGACGAAGGCTGGGAGCAGGCCTGCCGCTACGCCAATGCCTGCGGGGCGCTGGTGGTTTCACGCCACGGCTGCGCCCCGGCGATGCCGAGTAAAATCGAGCTTGATGACTATCTTTCACGCGAGCACCTGGTGCCTCGCCCGGACCTCGACGCGCGTCTGAACCACCTGCACCGCGTCACCACTCGCCGTCGCCAGTGGCCGGAACTCTGCGTGATGGCGTTCGACCACCGCAGTCAACTGGAAGAGATGGCGCTCAAAAGCGGGGCGGATTTACGTCGTATTCCAGTTTTGAAACAGCTGATTTTGCAGGCCAGCCGTGATGCCGCTCAGCGTGCCGAACTGGAGGGCAAGGCCGGGCTGCTGTGCGACGGCACCTTTGGCCAGGATGCGCTGAACTCGATCACCGGTGAAGGCTGGTGGATTGGCCGTCCGATTGAACTCCCAGGTTCACGCCCGCTGGAAATGGAGCACGGCAATATCGGCTCGCAGCTGATTAGCTGGCCGCAGGAACACATCGTTAAGTGCCTGGTCTTTTTCCACCCGGAAGACGCCCATGCTTTGCGTCTCGAGCAGGAGCAGAAGATTGCGGAAGTGTACCGCGCCTGCTGCCAGTCGGGGCACGAGCTGCTGCTGGAGGTTATCTTGCCGGCGAATATGCCGCGCAGCGACGAGCTTTATCTGCGAGCCGTATCCCGCTTCTACAACCTTGGCATCTACCCGGACTGGTGGAAGCTTCCGCCGCTGAGCAGCGCTGGCTGGGCCGCACTGAGCGAGCTGGTTGAGAAGCGCGATCCCCACTGCCGCGGCGTGGTGATCCTCGGCCTGGATGCGCCGGTCGAGGTGCTGCGCGACGGTTTCAACGCGGCAGCCAATTACCCGATTGTGAAAGGTTTTGCGGTAGGGCGCACGCTGTTTGGCGAAGCCTCGCAGGCCTGGCTAAAACGCGATATCGACGATGCGCAGCTGGTGGCACGCATCCGTGACAATTACCTGCGGCTGATCGCCCTGTGGCGCGAGCGCGGCCAGCATAAACAATAAGGAGAGCATTATGACCGTGCATTTAGGCATTAACCCGCTGACCTGGACCAATGACGATCTGCCTTCTCTGGGCGCCGACACGCCGCTGGATACCTGCCTGAGCGAGGGCAAAGAGGCCGGGTTTGAAGGTTTTGAGCTGGGGAACAAATTCCCACGAGAGGCCGGCGTGCTGGGGCCGATTCTCGATAAGCATGATTTGAAGCTGGTTTCCGGCTGGTATTCCGGCCGCTTGCTTGAGCGCTCCGTGGAGCAGGAAATTGAAGCCGTGCAGCCGCACCTGACGCTGCTCCGCGAGCTGGGTGCGAAGGTGCTGGTCTTTGCCGAGGTAACTCACTGTATTCACGGGCAGCAACAAACCCCGGTGCATTTACGGCCTCGTTTCCCGGCAGAGCGCTGGCAAGAATACGGCGAAAAACTTACCGCCTTCGCCCGTTATACCCAGCAGCAGGGCGTGCAAATTGCCTATCATCACCATATGGGGACGGTGATTGAGAGCGCGGACGACGTTAATAATTTGATGCTTCATACCGGGCCGGAAGTCGGACTGCTGTTGGACACCGGGCACCTGACCTTTGCGGGAGCCGATCCTCTGGCCGTGGCCGAGCGCTGGATTTCACGCATTAATCATGTGCATTGCAAAGACGTGCGCGCTGGGGTGCTGGCTGACGTGAAAAACCGTAAAACCAGCTTCCTGGATGCGGTGCTGAGCGGCGTGTTTACCGTGCCGGGCGACGGCTGCGTGAACTATCCGCCGATCATGGCGCTGCTGAAAAAGCAGGGCTATCAGGGCTGGCTGGTTGTTGAAGCTGAGCAGGATCCTGCTGTGGCGCACCCGATGACCTACGCGCGGCTGGGCTACGCTAACCTGAGCCGCTTTGCTCGTGAAGCCGGGCTAATTTAAGGAGGGAGCATGGCCGAATTACTTTCCCGCTGGCAGCAGCCGGACTCGCAGGGGCAAACGCAGCAAGTTACGCCGGAAAACGCGGGCTGGAGATATGTGGGATTTTCTGCTTACCAGCTTGAGGAGGGGCAGGTTCTGGAACTGCCCGCCGTGGAGGAAGAGCGCTGCCTGGTGCTGGTGGCCGGGCGTGCTACGGTGGACACGCCGCTTGCTCGCTTTCCTGAAATAGGCGACCGCATGAGTCCGTTTGAACGCCGTAAACCCTGGGCCGTGTACGTCACTTCCGGTGAGTCGGTTAAGGTTCAGGCGCTTACCGCGCTTGAGCTGGCAGTCTGCTCCGCGCCGGGTAAAGGGACTTATGCCACCCGCCTTATCGCCCCGCAGGATATTGATGCCGAAGCGCGGGGCAAAGGCCACAACCGGCGCTACGTGCATAACATCCTCCCGGAGGATAAGCCCGCCGACAGCCTGCTGGTGGTGGAGGTGTATACCAATGAGGGCTGCACCAGCTCCTGGCCAAGCCACAAGCATGACGTCGATAACCCGCCTCACGAGACCTATCTCGAAGAGACCTATTATCACCGGCTCAACCCGCCGCAGGGCTTCTGCATGCAGCGCGTTTATACCGACGATCGCGCTCTGGATGAGTGCATGGCGGTGTACGACAAAGACGTGGTGAAAGTGCCGAAAGGCTACCACCCGGTCGCGACGATGGCCGGGTACGACAGTTACTACCTGAACGTGATGGCGGGGCCGGTGCGTAAGTGGATGTTTACCTGGGAGAAAGATCACGCCTGGATCAACGGCAGCGAGTACGGCGCTCAGCAGAAGTAGCAGGCAAAAGGCTAATCAAGGCTGCCCGATGAGGCGGCCTTTTTGTTTGGGTGAGCGGCCTCCCGGGATCCGCGCTGTTTAAGCGAAGCGTGACTGCACAAAACCTTCGGCAGGGGTGTATGATAATTCCTTCTCTGTCAGGTTACTTTTAACGTGCAGACGACAATCAGCGTGACCTTTGCCGCCTGCCTGATTTAGGTTGGAAACATGCATACAGGAACACCAGACAACGATTCGCCCTTCGGCACACTTCTGGGCTATGCGCCGGGTGGCGTAGCGATTTATTCTTCTAATTACGGCAGCCTCGATCCACGAAATTACCCCGAAGACGCCGAGTTTCGCAGCTACATTGGCAACGAATACATGGGGCACAAATGGCAGTGCGTAGAGTTTGCCCGTCGCTTCCTTTTCCTTAACTATGGCTTTGTTTTCACCGATGTTGGCATGGCGTGGGAGATCTTTTCGCTGCGCTTTTTACGTCAGGTCGTGAACGATAATATTCTGCCGCTCCAGGCCTTTGCTAATGGCTCAAAGCGTGCTCCGGAAGCCGGGGCGCTCCTCATTTGGCAAAAGGGCGGGGAATTCCATGAAACCGGCCATGTCGCGGTCATTACTCAGCTTGTGGGTAATAAAGTACGTATTGCCGAGCAGAACGTGATTCATGCGCCGCTACCCGTGGGGCAACAGTGGACGCGTGAGCTGACTCTGGTCGAGCAGGACGGCTGCTATACGCTGGAAGATACCTTTACCGACACCTCGATTCTTGGCTGGATGATCCAGACGGAGGAAACGGCCCATAGCCTGCCGCAGCCGGAAATCGGCGGCGAGGCGATGAAAATTGGCGGTGCTCGCCTTGCCAACAAGCGCCAGTTCGACGGCAAATGGTTGAATGAAAAAGACGAACTGCAGCGGGCCTACGTGCGGGCAAACGGCCATATCATCAATAAAGATCCCTGTCAGTATTTCACCATTACCGAAAGCGCCGAGCAGGAGCTGATTAAGGCCACCAACGAGCTGCACCTGATGTACCTGCACGCGACCGACAAAGTGCTAAAAGATGACAATCTGCTGGCGCTTTTCGATATTCCCAAAATCCTCTGGCCGCGCCTGCGTCTTTCCTGGCAGTGGCGTCGTCACCAGATGATCACCGGGCGTATGGATTTCTGCATGGATGAACGCGGGCTGAAGGTTTATGAATATAACGCCGATTCTGCATCCTGCCATACCGAAGGCGGGTTGATTCTTGAAGAGTGGGTTAAGCAAGGCTATCGGGGAACGGGGCATAACCCTGCAGAAGGCTTGCTGGAAGAGCTTACCGGGGCGTGGAAGCACAGCAGTGCTCGTCCGTTTGTGCACATCATGCAGGACAATGACTCCGAGGAAGATTATCACGCGCTGTTTATGCAGCGTTCGCTCATGCAGGCCGGGTTCGATACCAAAATTTTACACGGCCTGGGTGAGCTATGCTGGGACGGTGCAGGGCAGCTTGTTGATAGTGACGGTCGGGCCGTGAACTGCGTATGGAAGACCTGGGCGTGGGAAACCGCGATTGAGCAAATTCGTGAGGTGAGCGAAACCGAATATGCGGCTGTGCCGATACGCACGGGTCACCCTCAGAAGGAGGTCCGACTGATTGACGTACTGTTGCGCCCGGAAGTGCTGGTCTTTGAGCCTCTGTGGACGGTTATTCCTGGTAACAAAGCTATTCTACCGGTGCTGTGGCAATTGTTCCCTAACCACCGCTACCTGCTGGATACCGATTTCGAAGTGAATGAGCTGCTGGCAAAAACCGGCTATGCTGTAAAACCTATAGCAGGGCGCTGCGGCAGCAACATCGACCTGATAAGCCACCACGATGAACTGCTGGATAAAACCAGCGGTAAATTTACCGATCGTAAGAATATCTATCAGCAGCTGTGGTGTTTGCCAAACGTCGATGGCAAATACATTCAGGTGTGTACCTTTACTGTTGGTGGCAGCTACGGTGGTACCTGCCTGCGAGGGGATGATGCTTTAGTGATTAAAAAAGAGAGCGATATCGAACCGCTTATCGTTGTAAAGGATAAGAGATAGCGAGTGAGGTTGCCCCCACTCAGCGGCATTTTCTGAGGAGGATTATTTTTATCGTGGTAACCGTGGCCGGGGGATTGCTGCCTGGCCACAGCGTTCACGAGGAATGCAATGACGATTACCAGAGCGCGGACCTAACAGGTTTTTGATTTATGTCATGATGCTGCTTTAAACCAGCATTAATCGCTAATGCTTCCGGAAATAGGGGGTACTGGCATTCTGATTTCATTGTTGTAGCCATGGTTTTACTGCCATAGCTGAGGGGCATTCTTTTGATTCAATTTCTCCAGATTTATTATTTCACTCTTTAACATCTGATCCAGTCGCTGATTTTTTGAATTATTTAAAATAAACTGTTCGCACTGTCTGGTAATGAGCGGATGCTGCTTCAAAAAACCACATTTAGAAATCGTCTTCATTTTTATTCTTGAGGCTGTCTTGTAGTTTTTATTTAAAAAAGCTGCAATGCATTCAATGCTAAAACCGCGGTTAATCGCAGCAAGAACAAAAATATCTTTTGATTTAAGCTTAGGCGCTTTAACTGCCGGCTTTATGGGGCATATGGCAGAATACATTTTCTGAATCAGTCTTGCATATGAGTTTTTTTTTGACAGTAAAAATGCATTATCTGCAATGAAGTCTGGGTTTAAATCACAAATTTGAAAGAAGTCACCTTCATAAAAAGTGGGTATGTCTGTATCAGAAATGTCATTTGCTGAGTCAATAATGGCTATGTCAATGCCCATGAAATCGCATTGACGATGACTTGAAGAGTTTCTGATTTTTATGTTTATTTTCCTGTTGCCGGCAGGTTCCTTGGGTAAACTTTGAGCAAAGCCCAGGCAGAAGAGATGATCATCGGAGATAAGTAATATATTCATAATTATTAATATGTATTCCACGGTTGAGGCTAAAACATCTTTTTTATATCTCTGATTAATAATCAAAAGCCATAAAAATAAGTAAATAAAGCAAAAAATCAATCATTTTCAATGGGTTGTGGTTTTATGTGTCAGTGTTGTTTTTACAAAATAATAATATCTATCATTTTATTTTTGATATTAATTAAACAATAACCATACACTTTTGTTGGTTATTGTTGTGTGTGATTATTTATGCGTGTTGCCGATGCATGTCATGGATCAAGTAATTCTAAAAACCCACTTGTGATTCTATATCATTGCATTTAATGTTTTATTGTTTTTCATTCTATTGTTGATGAGGTTTTATGGAAAAAATTATCATTGATGGTGAAGTTTTGTTTTGCCCCATGGAAAGGAAAATTTCTTCATTAAAAAGTGATGCAGAAGCTACTTTATATAGTGCAAGTGCCCGCTGTTTATTGCTTTTGGTAAACAGAAAAGGTGAGGTTGTAACACAGAATGAGCTGATTGAGGAAGGTTGGGGAAAAGAAGAAGCAAAAAGTGTTGCAATAGCTACATATTATCAGTGCTTTGTTGATTTACGTAAGAAAATGAAGGAGATAGGTTATTCACGGAATCTGATCACGACTGTCCGACAAAAGGGAATGACGCTAAATTCAATGGTGGATGTTGTTATTCAAGTTGATGACGCAGAGTCATCTGGCGAAAAAAAAGAAGATCTTAAATCCCGAGATTCAGGCAGCACGGTAATATACGCTTTGAACGGTAGGGAATTTAAAAAAACGCATCTAAACTGGCTGTTTTTGGGTCTGTCTATCGCATTTATTTTAGCGATCACATTAATTTTTTCGACGGTATATTCCCGTGATCCTCCCCCCGGTTTTGCGCGAATTAAAGGTTATCCCGAATGCTACTATTTCAATGTCGGAAATGTTGACAATGATCTGGTTAATAAATTTATGATTACCAATAATTATAAATGCGATAAAGAATATGTGTATTATGTTTCTTACTTTTCAATTACACCAAGAATTTCTGTTTTTATCTGTCCTAAAAAAGCGAACGCACTTTGTGAATCTATTACGTGGGTCGAGAGTCTAAAATGAAAAATACTTGTTGTTATATTTCTTTTCTTTTCGCTACTGTGATGTCATTGCCCGCACAAGCCTCCGCATCGATAGATTGTCATGTCAGGCATAAGTTATTTCATGGTGATTTTGCAGTAACGTCATTTTATGAGTTCATCTTCGATGAAGCAAATAACACAGGGGTGCTGAAAATAAATGGTAAAATATCTGCTGGTGATAAAAAAGAAACGCTAAGTAGAAATATTTACTTTGATTATGTCAGAAAGAAGGATGTTTACTTTTCAAAAAGCCGGGAGATAAAAAAGATACCTATTGATAATGCATCTGAACTTCATCTTTCAGAACACTACCCACATTTTTTCTATATGGAAAATGAACCTCTTACTTTTACTATTAAAAAATTTGGAAATAATTCATACACAATAAGTTTTGTAAATGTGCCTCTTTTCCTCTGTACTAGTAAATAATTTTATATTCTGGTTATGGTACTATGATAGCGTTTTAAAATTTGATTATCGATAGGTATTCCTCTTGCCCTGCTAAATACTGTCAGTGATTTTTCGTTAGGTTATTCAGGTTGAAGCTTCGTTTCGCCTGACGCTGCAAGTATAAGCCTGGTGGATGACGGTCCGCTATCCATGATCTACCTGAATGTTCAGTAGTAAAGCGAGAACCGCAGACTCTACCTGTGCGATCTATGATTTTGAATGTAGTGTTTTGTTTTTATGATTCTTTTGTCTTTCCTTTGGTGCTTTTTATTGTCTTTTATTATTATTTTTGGGAGTGTGATTAGGCGAAAAAGCACCCATTGAGTTCCATTTGAGTTCCATGAAATAGAGTCTTTTGGGTAATGATAAGAGGGCTTTATTTTGCGGTATCACATTATCTCTGATAACAATTTCTTTTTACTTGGCGCCTCGGCATTGCTCACTGAGTCTTTGGGGCTACGGGCAGTGGTATACACTTCATATATTTGGAGTGAGAAAATAGATTTTTATAAAATTCTTAAGCAAAAAAGAAGTAATAAAATAATATTGTATGTGAATAACATTGCGTTCAGGAGAAAAATTTTAAATGCGGTGGCTGTAAAAGGCGGAAGTGTTCTTATCTTGTCGAGTCGAAAAACGTATAAGAAAAATTTTAAAGATATTATCATGGACGGAACGATATCTGCGAACGCAGCTATCGTTGTCATTCCTTCAAAAACTTGTGTTAACTCTTTCGTTCATTATGCAAAGAATTTTACATTGAATGGTCGTTACCATAAACCCAGTCACGTAGAGTTAGATGTAATTAAGAAACTTTGCCATGGTGATAATATTTCAGCGTTATCGGAACGCTTAGGTAAACCCTGTAAAGCCATTTATGGTATAAAAAACACGGTATTAGAACGTACCAGTGGTGTAACCGGAGTGCATGGTTTGCTTCTCTGTCGTGATATTTTTGGGGTTTGAAGGGTTTCTCTTGTTAACATAATAACGCGTTATCGTAGTGATTTTATTTTCCCTTTTATAAAGTGAATCGATTGCGCACAGTGGTTATTGGAATGGCTGATTGAACGCTGGCCCCTAAGGGGGGAGCCTAATGGATGAGGCGAATACCAAAACGTCGGGAACGTTTTTGAACAGCGCTTGCGCTGGCCCCCTAAGGGGTGAGCCTCATGGATGAGGCGAATACTCGAACGTGTTTGATAGAGAGTCCGAACCCCAGAAAGCAAAAAACCAGCCCGTAGGCTGGTTTTTCTAAATGAGTGGTGCCCGGACTCGGAATCGAACCAAGGACACGGGGATTTTCAATCCTCGCGCAGGGTTTGTAAGGTGTGGCAGGTGGTAACTGTTAGAGGATTTTAACAGGATTATTTACCCTATACATATCCGAATAAGTTTCGGGTATGTGATATGCAAACAATTGCCGTTAACTCTGTTACGAACATAGTTCTCAGAGGTCCGCTCATCGTTCCTGTGGTGTCAACCAAAGGCGGCGAGGGCAAATCCACTCAAAGTGCCAATCTCGCGGGTTTCCTCGCGGATGCCGGCAAAAAAACGCTCCTCATCGATGGTGACCATTCCCAGCCTACTGCCAGCAGTATATTTCCCCTTATCAGTGAAGCCCCAAATGGTCTGTACGAACTGCTGATGCGGTCTGTCGACCTTAATCAGCCAGAACACATCATTTCACGCACTGCCATCCCCGGGCTGGACGTTATTGTTTCCAACGACCCGCATGACCGTTTGTCTTCCGCCATGCTGCACGCGCCGGATGGCCGGTTGCGCCTGCGCAACGTGCTGCAGCATCCGCTCTTTGCCGGCTATGACGTCATTATTATCGACTCTAAAGGGGCAGCCTCCGTCATGCTTGAGATGATACTGCTGGCCAGCACGGAGTTTGCCATCGGGGTCATCAAACCCATACTGCCGGATACGCGTGAGTTTTTGCGTGGCACCCTGGGGCTGATGGAGGGTTTACTGCCGCTGACCAGTTACGGCATTACCTTACCCCGCATCCGCATTCTGGCCAACTGCATGGAATATACCAGGCTGGACCTGGAGACACTGCAAAGCCTGACCGGCATAATTAATAATGGCCGGTATCCCCGCGCAGATGTCTTCGATGTATCCCTTCTCTCCACCATTATCCCCAAACTTGAAATTTACAAAATGGGCCATGCCTGCGGTCAGCCGGTGCATCGCCTGGAAAAAAACACCACGCGCACCTCCACACCGGCTGCGACTGTCACGATGTACCGCCTGGCCTGTGAGATATTTCCTCACTGGCAGGCGGATTTAGGGGTGTTTTTCACTGAGTTCACGGGAGGTGCCTATGCCTGAGCTGAGAAAAACGGTCCCCGGCCTGTGTTCGCTGGATGCTGAACAGTGCGTCATTGGCGGGCTGATGCTGGATAACGAGTGCTGGGATGACGTTGCGCTTCTGGTCAGTGCCGGTGATTTTTTCCACCGGGTTCATCGCGTGATTTTTCAGGAAATGGCCCGGCTTGTCAGTGCCGGCAAGCCTTTGGACCTGGTTACCCTGGCAGAGAGCATTGAGTCTCAGGGGGCCGACAGGCTCGACCAGCTGGGCGGCTTCGCCTATCTGGCTGAGCTGTCGAAGAACATCCCCAGCGCAGCCAATATTATCGCCTACAGCGAAATTGTGGCGAAGTACAGCCGCGCCCGTCAGCTGGCCGCCATTGGCACAGAAATCACCGACAACGTACTGGCACCCGGAGCAGATATCGCGCGGGTGATGGAGCAGGCAGAGCAGAAAATCACCCGCCTCGCTGAATCTGCTGAGCCACAACAGGCGGTGACGCTGGCAGAGGGCATGGAAAAACTGCTGACGGAGCTGGAGCGTCGCTGCGGCACGCCGGACGGCATTACCGGCACACCGACCGGGTTTGACGAATTTGATGCCATGACCAGCGGGCTGCAGGCCGGTGATCTGGTGCTGATAGCCGCGCGCCCGTCGATGGGGAAAACTGCCTTTCTCATCAACCTTATGCTGAATTCCCTGATGAAACAAGCGGGCTCCTTCGGCCAGTTTTACAGCCTTGAACAGCCCGTGGAGCAGATACTGATGCGCATGGTTTCTTCACTCGGCAACGTAGAACTGCAGCGGCTGAAAAGCGGCCGGATGGAGGAGGAAGACTGGGCGCGCGTTTCTCAGGCTTACGCGATGCTGGCAGGCGACCTGCGGGAGCGTCTGATTATCGACGACGCGTGCAGCCTGACGCCGGCGATGCTTCGCATCCGGGCGCGCCGCAACGCCCGCAGACACGGTCACCCGTCGGTTATCGGTCTGGATTATCTGCAGCTGATGCGCTGCTCCGGCCAGGAAAACCGTACGCAGGAAATTGCGGAAATTTCCCGCTCACTGAAGGCGCTGGCCAAAGAAATGGGCTGCCCGGTCGTGGCGTTGTCCCAGCTCAATCGTCAGCTGGAAAGCCGCGCGGATAAACGGCCGAACAACGGGGACCTGCGTGATTCCGGCGCCCTTGAGCAGGATGCCGACGTCATCGTGTTCATTTACCGGGACGAGGTTTATCACCCGCACACCGAAGACAAAGGCGTGGCTGAAATCATTATCAGCAAACAGCGTCAGGGGCCGACGGGCACGCTGCGCTTGCAGTTTGAGGGACGGTACACCGCCTTTCGTGACGTTCCGCAGGGGCATTACCACTCTGGCACGGGGAGAGTATGAGCATGTCACGGTTAAAAAATAAAATGTCGGACCTCAGCAGTGTCCTGCTGCAGCGGGGTAAAACTGCCCCGGCAACTTTAGCAGAAACGGCGGCAGTGATGTCGCTGCCGGTCAGTGAAATGCCGATGGTGCTGACGCTCGACGAGCTGCGGCCGAATCCGGATAACCCGCGCACCTCACGTAACCCCAGATTTGACGATATTAAGGCATCCATCCGGGCCCGCGGGCTGGACACGGTGCCCAAAGTCACACGCGACCCCGAAGGCGAACCGGTTTATATCTTCAGCGACGGGGGCAATACCCGCTATGAGATCCTGTGCGAGCTGTGGCAGGAAACGGGTGATGAGCGCTTTTATCGAGTCCCCTGCCTGTTCAAACCGTGGCCGGGCAGGCTGGCGTGCGTGATTGGCCATCTGGCCGAGAACGAGGTGCGTGGTGACCTGAGTTTTATTGAGAAAGCCTTTGGTATCCGGCGGGCCCGGGCCATATATGAGGAGCAGCTGGGGAAAAATGTCACCCTCCGCGAACTGTCGGCATTGCTGACGGATGCAGGTTATCCGGTGCATAACTCCAACATCAGCCGGATGGAGGACACCATTCAATATTTGTATCCCTGTATGCCGGTGTTACTGGCGTCAGGGCTGGGGCGGC
Organism: Cedecea sp.; assembly: GCF_036500665.1. NCBI lineage: Bacteria > Pseudomonadati > Pseudomonadota > Gammaproteobacteria > Enterobacterales > Enterobacteriaceae > Cedecea > Cedecea sp. Next base: position 47,202 of record NZ_DASYBS010000141.1, on the reverse strand, counting down.
CACAAATTCAGCTGTTGCTGGCTTTACGCAACCATGCGGAGAAGAACTGGCAGGTGTTTGAAAAGGATATTCCAGTTGAATGTTCTTTCGATGATGTATTTGGAGCCGTCTGCCGGCATTTTGATGATCCGGACGTTTATGCCATAGAAATGTTCCGCGATGAACTGATTGGCGCATTGATGAAGGCGCTGCCCCATCCTTCCCTGAACTACGATCGCTGGCTGCTGGAGCTGGATCCGAAAGAACAAAATCGCAGGAAGCATTTTGGGGAGCCCAGGTTGATAGCGACGCCTGTGAATGATGCTGAATATCCGGAGATTATACCGCAGTTATCTGATGTGAGGGCACGTGCTGTGCCGTCTTCAACGGTCACAGTACCGGATGGTGCGGCCGCACTGGTAACCCCGGCCACTGATTTGTCAGACATATCTGAACCTGCGGAAATCACCTCTGACGCGGTATCCGCATTAGCACCCTCACCGCTGCCGTCCGCCGGGCTCCGCACTGAATTACAACCAGATATGTACGGTGCTCCACCGGTGTTGTCTGGTGATACTGACGATGACAGTGATGGCAATGCCGCATCCAGCGCGGCAGGTATCTTTTCTTTACCCGAGGCAGTCGTGCCGGACTCCGATGTCGCCTTTGCTGCCGTCGGTCTCGAACCGGTGTACACCCTTTGGTCTGTCCCTGTGCTGCAGGACGATATCGAACATCTGCAGATGATGGCATTTCGCCTGGCGTTTGAGCTGGCCGAGGCGGCGGGGTGCGAAGCTGAAATCCGGGCAGACAGAGAGAGCCAGCGCACGTCCGGCTTTGCGCTGGCTGAGTTGCAGCTGGCGGCTGAACGTACCGGACAACCTTCACCTTTTGCCGTGCTGTTATTGTCGCTGACGGGGGAAAGCCGCGCGGGCAGTGGCGGGTGCTCCCTGAGCGAAGTCCTTATCGGCTCGGATATTCCTGCGGACCGGCCACTGCTGGATGATATTCAGGCGGTGAAATTTCTGCGCCTGGTCCGCGTGTTACGCCGTCTGCGTGAGCTACAGCGGGACCTGAATCCGACAGAGGAGAATGCTGAATGAACAGTTTATCGCAGGCAACCAACAGTCTGCTGACCCAGCTGGTGATGGAGCTGAAATCGGGCTATATCCGCCGCTGTGAATCCCTGGGCCTGACCCCCGAAGAAATGCAGATGCTGCACAGCATGACGGTCGAAGATCTGCACTACCTGCTCAACAGCCCGGTCTCGGTGCTGACGTTTCAGATCCACCATGAGAATTTTTCGCTGATGCTGCAGCACGCACGCCGTGAGCAGCAGCGCTTTCAGCGTATTGACCGGTCGCTGGCGCTGGGCGGTTCGATTGAAATGATGCAGCACTTTTTCGGCCTTTCCACGGTGGAGGTGGCCGCCCGTCGCCGTATGACCGGTATCACTGTTCGCCAGGGCCGCTGTACAGCCCTCAGTGATGAAGAAAACGCCGCGTTATGGCGGCAGTGGCAAAAGGCTGACATTGACGATACGTCCAGCGCCGCTGGCCTGGACGTGATGATGCTGGCTGCAGAACAGCTGGGCGTATCACTGACGGCGGTCTGGCATGCGGTGCGCAGTTTTGAGTCACTCGCAACGCCCACGGCCAGAAAGGCGGTTCAGGCGGTACGTGGGCCATCGCGTGCTGTCGGCGGTAATACCGGGAGGCGCGCATGAAATCCCCCTTAGTCATGCCCAGCCTGCAGGTACCGCGTTCTGCCCCGCCGTCGTGTCGGCGGAAGGCACAGGAACAACTCACGCGTTTTCGCCGCGGTGAGCGTAACTACAAAAAAATTCATGTCAAAGGCAGGCACACTCCCGGGCGGGTCTGGCTGAAAATCAATATCGGCACCCGCTGGCGTTTGCTGAGTCGTAACAACGGCGAAGACTGGGAGTTGCTGACTCATGAGTGCTATAACAACGAAATCTGGAAGTGACGACATTCCCCCTGCGCCTGAATGGTCCGGGCGCAGGCAGCTCTGCACGATAACTGATTAGCCCCCTCTTCGCTGCTGGCGAGGGGGTGGGAAAAGGATGTGCAACATCAATGAGTACCCTGAACAACATGGCTGACGACAGCCTGATCGCCTTTACGCTTGCGCAAATGAATGCCCGGCTGGAGGAGCGAATAAAGGATGAAAAGCACTGTGGTGCGACGGATGTCACCCGGCTGCGCAGCGGCCTCCTTTATATGGGGAACGTGCACGATGCTGTTCCCCGCCGGCTGCTGCTGGACACGCGTTTATCTCCCCTGGATAAACAGGCCTGGATCATGATCCGCCTGTATGCTCAGCATAATCAGGGGGCGGTCTTCCCCACCTATGATGAACTGCAGCTACAGCTGGCCTCTCCCTTTAAAGGCAAAGCCTCGCGTGAGACCGTGAGCCGCGTGCTGCTGATGTTACGTCTGACCGGGTGGCTCAGCCTTTGCCGGCGGGTACGCGATCCTCAGGGGCGCGTGCGTGGCAATATCTATGCGCAACATGATGAACCGCTGTCGGCGCGTGATGCCGAGACGCTGGATCCGACCTGGCTCGACACCCTGGCGTCAGCCTGTGAGCATAAAAACCGGACGGTCAGTCAGACGGCCTGGTCAGTGCTGGTCGATATCCAGAGTGATCCGACTATGCGTCACCAGCATTCAGGGCTGGCCGTCATAGCCGAACGCCTGGGGGCAACGCAGACGCCGCAGCACATGGCCACGCGGGTATCGCTTCGTGAGGCATCAGACCCGGGTTCGGTTACCTTACCCGACAGGAAATTACCCGGTTCGGATACCGAACTGAGCCAGATAAAGCCAGATTCAGGTTCCGAACTCAGCGAAAATCGGGGTGAGAAGGCACCAGGTTCGTTTTCCGAACTCAGTCTGAAATCAGTCACTTATGGCAGTAATGCCAAACCGAACTGTAACGTACGTTCTTTCACACAGAGTGTGAATAAAAAAACGTACGTAGCCGCATTGCCCGCGGCGCTGCAGAACAGTCTGCCGGAGGATGACTGCCGGCAGCTGGCGGCACAGCTGCAGGCGTTGCCGCCGAAGGTGGCTCAGCAGGTGCTGGCCAGCCTGAACCAGGCGATGGCCAGGGGGGCGGTGAACAATCCGACAGGGTGGCTGCTGGCGGTGATGAAACGGGCGCGGAACGGGGAGCTGTATGCGGCGTCGAAACCGACTCAGCCAGCCCGACCAGACGGGATAAATAATCCGCCACCTGCTCCCGGAACAGTATTGCCCGTTAGCCGCCAGGCTGCGTCACGCCAGCATGTCGGAAACATTGTTGCAACGTTGCGCCAGGAGATGGCCAGAGCAAAAATCTGTCGATGAAAGCGACTGGCGTATCGTTTTTAGCGGTTTATCTGTTGGCGATGAACGTGACAATTAAAACCCTTTTTGTTTTGTGATTGTCGTCTGACAGCATTAAATCAAACGGCACGCTGGCAGGGATCCATTATCAAATGGAGAGTTGTACAAAATATGAGCTTGCTGACAGTGTCAGCAAGGTTAAAAAATAGACAGCTGCGTGCGTTAATTTACACATACGGCGTTTTTTCTCTGCAGGTCAAAAAGAGTTTTGGATTGTCGTCCCCGGCCTCGCCCGGGACTATTCCAGACCAGACACAATCCTGAAGAGAGCCTGATATGGTTGACGCCACTGAAAAGAAAGAGGAAAAATCGCCCCGCGCCGGTGCACTGAAATCGTCCCTGAGCATTGAACTGCATTCCCGGTATGCGATCCATTTGTGGGAGGGACGACGGGCTGAAAAAACAACTGAAGGACAGCGCAAGCGTCCTGAAATTGTCAGTATGCCAAGAGTGATACAGCGTGCAGGGATGATTAGTCGTGATGCTTCTGCTGACAATCCCTATGCCGATGCTTTGTTAATCGCACTGGAAAATGCCCTCGCGAACGCATCGGCGACAATTCACGCATTAGTCACCGAAACAGATACAGCACTGGCATCTTTACCCGCCAGTGTGACTCTGTCAGATGTTGTTTCCGTGGATCCACTGAATATTGGCGTGTTCAGCCGTTCTCCACTCGGATACCGTTGTGTATGGTTACTGGTAGGCTACGATCAGCTGGCGATGAAAACATTTCAGGCGCTGCATTACGGTCTGATTTCTCGTCAGCGTAAAGATCAGATTCTGGATAATGGCCGTCATGCGGTGCGCAGGGTTTATGGTGTGGTTCAGAATCATCGGTTTGTGGTTGTCACACGGCAGGATATTTTGAATAAAACGCCAGCGGGCCAGCAGGCTATTGCTCTGCTGGGTGAACCGGATCCGGCAATCATGGATGGTTCACTTCGTTCGGCGTTTTCCCCTCCATTGCGTTCAGTTCCGGCCACTTCAGACCCTCAACCGATTGCAAAAGGCCCGTTACGCTGAGCCGGGGATTATCTGATGCAACTTTATCTGTGTGAGAAACCCTCCCAGGGCAAAGATATCGGTGCAATACTGGGGGCAAACCAGCGGAAACAGGGATATCTGGCTGGCCCGGGGGTCATTGTCACCTGGGCCATTGGCCATCTGCTGGAGCAGGCTCAGCCTGAAGCCTACGGTGAGCAGTACGGCAGCCCCTGGCGTGAAGAGGTGCTGCCGGTGATGCCAGCACAGTGGCAGATGACCGTCAAAAAAGAGACAGCGGACCAGTTTGCCGTTGTGCGCAGCCTGCTTAAGCAGGTGGACTCGGTGGTGATTGCCACCGATGCCGACCGCGAAGGCGAAGTTATCGCGCGCGAGTTACTGGATTATTGTCACTTCACCGGCTCCGTTCAGCGTGTCTGGCTGTCCGCGCTGGATGAGGGTAGCATTCGCCAGGCCCTGGCGAACCTGCTGCCTGGGGCGCAGACCGAACGCCTGTATCATGCCGGCGTGGCTCGCTCACGCGCGGACTGGGTTACCGGCATGAATCTGACCCGGCTGTATACCCTGAAGGCCAGAGCGCAGGGTTACGGTGAGGTCCTGTCAATTGGCCGGGTGCAGACGCCCACGCTGGCGCTGGTTGTCAATCGTGACCGGGAAATTGCTGACTTTGTGTCTAAGCCTTACTGGCAGGTCCATGCCACGCTGCAGCAGGACGGTATCAGCTTCCGGGCCGGCTGGGTTCCTGCAGCAGACTATTGTGACGATGAGAAACGCTGCATTCACAAGAATGTGGCGCAGGCGGTGGTACAGCTGTGCCGACAGACCGGCATGGCCACGGTGATTGATGTGGCCACGGAACGGAAAAAAGAGCCAGCGCCGCTGGCGTTTGACATGGGAACCCTGCAGGTGGCCTGCTCCCGAAAATGGGGTATGAGCGCAAACCAGGTGCTGAGCATCGCCCAGTCACTGTATGAGACACACAAGGCGACAACCTACCCGCGCACCGACTGCGGCTATCTCCCGACGTCGATGCGTGAGGAAATCCCGCAGGTACTCAGCGCGCTCATCCGCACCGACCCGACGCTGAACGCCACCGCAGCAACATTCGATACCGGTTTTGTCTCCCGCATCTGGAACGACAAAAAAATCACTGCCCACCACGGCATTATTCCCACAAAACAGCCGTTCGATATGAGCAGGCTGTCTGCCGATGAACTTAATGTTTATCAGCTAATACGTCAGCACTATCTGGCGCAGTTTCTGCCGCTGCATGAGGTGGACGTGACGGAGGCGACTTTCAATATCGGCGGACAGCTGTTCCGCACCCGCGGGACGGTTGAGGTGGTGACAGGCTGGAAAGCGCTGTTTCAGCGCGACAGCAGTGAAGCGAAAAACGAACCGGGAGACGCTGATGCCGGTGAGGCCAGGCTACCGCCGCTGGAAAAAGGGCAGTCATGCGCGGTAACGGGGGCAGAACCCAAAACACTGCAGACAAAACCCCCGGCGCACTTCACCGACGGCACGCTGATTGCGGCCATGAAAAATGCCGCAGCGTTCGTCAGCGACCAGCAGCTCAGGAAAGTGCTGAAAGAGAATGCCGGGCTGGGCACCGAGGCCACGCGCGCAGGTATCCTGGAAACGCTGTTTAAGTGCGGCTATCTGGAGAAAAAGGGTAAGTATCTGCATGCCACCCCGGTTGCTGGCGAGTTAATTGACGCGCTGCCGGCTGCGCTGACGAACCCGGGTATGACAGCCTTATGGGAGCAGGCGCTGGACGAGATTGCCCGGGGAGAGATGACGCTGGACACGTTCATGGCGCGCCAGGCGCAGTGGACAGGGCATCTGATTGAAAAAGGGAAAGCCCAGGCGGTGATGTTCACCGCCCCGCCGTCACCACCCTGCCCGGTGTGCGGTGGCACCATGCGCAGGCGAACGGGCAAAAAAGGCGCGGGCGCTTTCTGGGGATGCCTCAGCTACCCGGCCTGCCAGGGCATCATCAATATCGAAGCGAAAACCAGCCACAGGGGGAAGCGGTATAAAGGAAAAACCGCGGCGAAAAATAAAGCAACCGTACCGGAGTAAGGGATTGTCTGATGTACAGGGCGAAAAGTTTTGGTAAGGTGGATGGGCTTCGATGTAGCACCCCGTGACTGCGGGGCAGCAATGAAATGATAACGGCGTTTTGTTGTTGTCAGTCCACTCAGTGGTCTCTCACATATCAGACCGACTGAAAGGCGCAATCCCTCCGTGAAAAACGCGCCGGAAGCCGAAACCCCTTCCCGGAGTATGAATACACATCCCTGGTCGTCGTGCAGACCCTGCAGCGCTGGCATTGTCCGGCGCTGTTTTATTTGTGTGATGCGCAATTTTATTTTTACGGTTGACAGTTGTATCACATGATTTAAAAATGAGCAGGCTTACCTGTTGTCCCCGGACAACCAACCAATGCTTCAGCAGTCTGTGAGGAGCGCCTTCGGGTGACTGCCAGCCAAAGTTTCAGCGGTCTGTGAGAAACGCTTTCGGGCGATCGCCAATATCCTCCTGGCCTGAAAGAGGAAGCCCATGCGGCGGTACCCCTGTTAAACCTTTGAGAACAGGGATCACCCGGTGGTGATAAAGGTTCCATTCACAATCCAGACAGTCTGCGTTCGCATACGATTTTGCAGACCCCCGACGGGAAATACTTCTCCCGTCAGGGAAGGTGTATTTCTCCGTCACCGAATCTATCCATGGAGAAAACATCATGTCAGCTCAGTCTCAACAAACTACCGGTAAAACTGAATACTTCAACCTGACCATCAAAGGGATGGGGTATCTCAGCAATATTCGCCAGGTCAATGGTCCGAATGGCACCTTTATCAGCTGTGTCGTCAACGGACTCTCCGGTCCCACCGATAACGCCAGCTACACGCGTTTCGATGTGACGGTCGCCGGCAAAGAGGCCAGCAGCCTGATCAATCGCTGCCAGAAAGCGGCAGATGAAGACAAAAAAGTTCTGATTGGCTTTGTGCTCAGCAATCCCAAAACGGACATCTTCACGCTTAACAGTGGTGAGCATGCTGGCGAACAACGTGTCAGCCTAAAAGCCCGCCTTATCAAGGTCGACTGGATCAAAATCGGTCAGGAAAAGGTGTTCCAGGCTGAGAAATCCGACTCTATGCCGCCTCAGCAGGGTTCCGCACAGCAGCAGTACGCGGACAACTCTTTCTGATCGCGTCTCTCGCCCCGTAGTTTTACGGGGCGTGTTTTTCTTCAACAAGGAGGATACGCACATGGCTTCCCGTGGAATCAATAAAGTGATACTCGTCGGGTTTCTGGGGCAGGCCCCTGAAATCCGTTACCTGCCTGGGGGTGGTGCAGTGGCGACGCTGTCGCTGGCCACCTCCGAGACCTGGCGTGATAAACAGTCTGGCGAACAGAAAGAGAAAACCGAGTGGCACCGTGTGGTGTTGTTTGGCAAGCTTGCTGAGATCGCCGGTGAATATCTGCGCAAAGGTTCTCAGGTTTACATCGAGGGCCAGCTGCGGACCCGCAAGTGGTTTGACGAAAGTAACGGTACCGATCGCTTTACAACCGAAATCGTGGTCGGTCAGCAGGGGAGTATGCAGATGCTGGGGGGCCGCGCTCAGGATACTTCGCCGGGCCAGTGGGCTGCGGGAAGCCAGAGGCAGCCACAGCAGCCATCAGCCCCGACTCACTGCGGATCGTCACCGGCCTCCGCCGGTGGTGACGCATTGTCGTGGGAGGACGATATTCCGTTTAGTGGCCACGGTTACGGCATAGCGAAATCAGCAATTCATGCGCTTTGACGTGGTCAGCGTTCATTGACATACTGCACACAGCGTCTGCTGCGTGCAGTTTTTTCTTTCTACTTACCGGAGGCTCTCATGGGAACTCGTTACGATACCGACGTGGTCGCTTGGGCGAATGAACAGGCGGCATTACTGCGTGCCGGTAAACTCAGTCAGCTGGATATTGAGAACATTGCCGAGGAGATCGAGGACGTGGGCAAAAGTGAAAAACGCGAACTGGCCAGCCGGATGGCGGTGTTACTGGCTCACCTTCTGAAATGGCAGTTCCAGCCCGGGCGTCGAGGATCAAGCTGGCAAAGGACAATAAAAGAGCAGCGTAAATCAGTTCGCCTGCGTATACGTAAAACCCCAAGCCTGAAGGGCTGCCTGGCAGATCCTGAGTGGTTCGAAGAGGTCTGGTCAGATGCTGTGGCAAGTGCTGCAGAAGAGACCGGTCTCGATGGTTTCCCTGAAAACTGTGTCTGGTCTTCTGCTCAGATACTGGATGAAGACTTCTACCCGGAACTGTAGATCAGGACAGGAAATATGAGCGCTGACCTTTGGTTGGCGCTTTTTTTATTTTGCGATAAAGAGTTGTTAATTGAGGCCGTGGGGCGGTCGCCGCACAGTGACATCTTTCTATTTGTCACTGCTGGAGTCCTCCGGATGAAAAAAACGCTCGTTATCTCTGCCCTCGCGGCTCTCATGCTGGTCGGGTGCACCCCTCAGCAATCCCTGCAGCAGCGTGATGTTTCACCCGTCACCCCCTCTGTCGCCGTCACCCGTAATGTCCAGCCGGTCAGGCCCGATGCGTATGCGCAGGCACCGGAAGTGGTGCGCTATGACCGTTATTTACTGGTCAGCACCGACCCGGCAGCCGTCCAGCGCGATCCGCTCTCGCAGATTATCGATATCCGCATTCCGGCTTCGGTGAAACCGACGGTGGCGGATGCGCTGCGTTATGCGCTGCGCCAGTCAGGCTACACGCTGTGCTCCACCGGACCGGCCAATGGCGTGCTGTATCGCCAGGCGTTACCGGCGGTTCAGTATCAGCTGGGGCCGATGCGTCTGCGTACTGCCCTGCAGGTGCTGGCGGGGCCAGCCTGGCAGCCAGAAGTCGATGACGTGCAGCGCGTGGTCTGTCACAGCCTGCGGGATGGCTATCAGCTGCCGGCCACGCAACTGCCGCCTGTCCCCGCATCACGAGTCCAGCCAGTAGCGGCGGGTACCCCAACAGCCATTGCGCCGCCCGCAGTGAAAGCGGTACCTGCAACCGGAGGGGGGCTGAAAAAATGACCGGACCAGACGAACAGAAAATACCTGCGGCGCTGGTTAAAAAAAACCGGCTGCGCAGTCGTGCCACCTGGATATTTACCGGCAGCGTGCTGATTGTTCTTGTGTCGGGGATGGTCGATATCCACGCTTCCCGGGAACTTAAGCAGCGTATTGACCAGCTGGAGCGGGCGCAGAAAACCATGACGTCACAGGGTGACGTGGCGACTCTGCGCGCGACGCTGGTGACGCAGCAGAAACAGCTGACGGCCCTGGCGGCGCAGCAGGCTGAATATCAGCGCCAGCTGACGACAACTGACCGTGACACTAAGCAGCTACAGGCGCAGTTAACGGCGCAACAGGCCGGGTTGACCGCACTGAAAGACCGCCTGGACGCCCTGAAAAAAACGGCGGCACCGGCACCTTCTCCTGTTATACCGGTGGTCCCGGTACTACCCGCCAGCGCCGGCATCCCTCAAAAACATCATTCCACGCCGGTTAAGCCAGCCCCGGGTAAAAATGCAAACTGGGTGGCGCTTAAGGTACCCTTTGTGCTGACCGGCACTGAACGGCGGGGTACCGCCACGTTCGCTGCTGTGGCCCCGCCGGGGGGCCGTGACTTATCGCAGGTGCGGTTAATCGGGGTGGGAGAGTTGGTGGCGGGCTGGCGGCTGGTCAGCACCGGCTCCGGTCAAGCCACGTTTCGTGTCAACGGCCGTCTGCAGACGGTCAGCGTGCAGTAAGGGGCGATGATGAAACTAAAATTTAGCCTGTTTACCCTGTTGCTGCTGAGTCCGTTAATCCAGGCGACAGAGCAGACCACAGTGAACAACAGCCTGGCCGTGGCAGACCAGCTTCAGCAAAGCCAGGTCAGTAAAACCGCTGAGCAGGGGCAGCAGTGGGGGCTGAGCGGTGAGGAGTATCAGCGATACCGGCAGCTGATGGGGGGGCCGCGCGGCACGCAGTCGCCCGGGCTTGACCCGTTCACCGCGCTGGGCATTGAGGCCCGGAGCGACGCCGAGCGCAAAAAGTACGCCGAACAGTGGGTTAAACAGGAATTTGCCCGCACGGAGAAAGAGCTGAGGTTTCAGCGTGAGGTGGATGCGGCCTGGCTGCGTCTCGGTGTTTTGCCGGTCAGCATGGGGAACGCCGCGGGCATTGCGCACGATACCGGCGGTCGGCTGGCGCTGTTTGTGAAGGCGAAGGGCTGCGGTCAGTGTGACGCGCGGCTGGCGGCGGTGCTGGCGGATAACCGTCCGGTCGATATCTACCTGGTCGACAGCAAAGGCAGTGACAGCCTGCTACGCGACTGGGCCAGGGCGCACCGTATTCCGGCCGACAGGGTTCGCTCGCGTCAGATTACGCTCAATCATGACGGCGGGCGCTGGATGAAGTTCGGCAGCGGCCTGATGCCGGTGGTGCTGCAACAGGGAGAAAAGGGATGGACCGTCGCCGCATTCTGATCCGTGGGATATTTCTTGCACCGGTGTTGCTGGGTGGTGTTCTGCCCGTACCCGCTGAGTCATCAGCCACACAACCGGTCCCGTCAGGATATCGCGAGGTGGCCATGCGCCACGGCATACCGCCGGAATCGCTGTATGCGCTGGCACTGGCCGAAACCTCGCTGGCACCGAAAAGCATTTCTGCAGTAACGCGGAAAGCCGGTGCGGTTCCTTCCGCTGAGCGCCCCTGGCCCTGGACCATCAACGTGGCCGGCAGGGGCTACCGCTACGCCACCCGCCTGCAGGCCTGGAATGCGCTGCAGGGTCTTCTGAAAACGCACCCGCGTAAGCGCATTGATGTCGGGATTGCCCAGGTGAATCTGGGCTGGAACGGCCATCACTTCACCTCAACCTGGGATGCCTTCGACCCCTATATCAACCTCAACGCAGCAGCAGCCATTCTGCGCGCCTGCTATGACCGTTACCCGGGAAGCTGGCTGGCCGCGGCAGGCTGTTATCACCATCCCGCAGGTGGTGCACCCGCCGCGCGGTATAAGTCCATTGTGAAAATAAAACTGGCCCGCATCAGCGATGTAGCGGCACCGGCGGCGGCACAGGAGACAGGTACAACCCTCGCGAGGGTGCCCGCACAGACTGCAGCGCTGACATGGGTTGAGCCACGGAGCCAACAGTGATGAATAAATTCAATTACGTGTTGTTCGGCCTGTGCCTGGTAACAACTACCGCACTGGCCAGCCTGAATGTTATCGCCGATATCGGCGGGGAAGATGCCTCAGCGTATTTTGAGGGAATTAACCGGCAGGATGAGCCCGCTGTTTCGCCGGTGCTGCCACCGCCGGTACCCCTGTCTCAGGGTGAAGCCGAAGTGGCGGTGTTGCCGGTGACAACGCCGGAACTCAGCCCGGGCGACGTGGCTGCACGTCCCCTGCAGCTGCCGGGTCTCGGTGCTCTGTTTATCGTGGGCGATGACGATGCCTCGCGCGCCTGGCTGCAGGTGAATGCAGAGCAACTCAAATCCCGCCACGCGGCTGGCCTGGTAGTGAACGTCAGCGATTTACCGGCGCTGCAGCAATTGCGTGAGCTGGCACCGGGCGTGCCGATGGCACCGGCGTCCGGCAGCGAGCTGGCGCGTCGCCTGCAGTTGTCGCATTACCCGGTTCTCATCACCGACACCGGTTTATTGCAGCAGGTAAGCCCGTGATATCCGCGCAGCATATCGCCGCCGCGCTGAGGATGGACCCGTTACTGGCGGTGGTGCTGATTGGGTTGTTTGTTGCCGTCATGCTGGCACTGAACGGCCGTACCCGGGCGACGGCAAGCCAGCGCCGTCACTGCAGCTACCGTGCAACGGCGGAGCGGGTCCTTCAGCGTTTACCGCAACTGGCCGGCGACGCGCAGCGGCTGGCCTATATGCGCAAAATCAACCCGTACGTGTTTGAAGAACTGCTGTTGCTGGCCTTTGAGCGCCAGGGGCATCCGGTTCAGCCTAATGCGTCGTACAGCGGTGATGGTGGTCTGGACGGGCAGGTGTTTATCGACGGTCATCGCTGGCTGATTCAGGCTAAGCGCTACGGCAAAACCATCACCCTTTCCCATATCCGGGATTTTGGCACCCTGCTGCTGCGTGAACGCTGTGGCGGCTTCTTTATTCATACCGGTCGCACCGGCAACCTCAGCCGGTTACTGCTGCACGCATATCCTCAGGTACGGCTGATAAGCGGACAGCGCCTGCTGAATTTACTGGCCGGCGATGCGGTCCGGCTTTCCTCAACGCCTTTCCCGGTTAAATCCGGATGGAGTGTCTCTGATGCCTCACAGTTTTGAATATACGCTAACGTTGGGGCGGTTTTTACTGCGCACCGCGTTCCGCATCCTGTTTTACTGGCCCGGCCTCGTACTGGCCTTGCTGACCCTGCTTACGTCGCCCGAAAGCGGGAGCGCCCTGACGCTGAAGCACGCCATGCTGCGGGCGCTCTGGCAGAATCTGGTCTTCACCGGTTTCCTGGCAGAAGTCACCACGGCGGCGCTGAGACAAGGGGCTGGTGATGAGTAACCGCCACGTCATGGAGGCGCTGCTGCGCCCCGCCGTTGAGCTCAATACCGCCGCCGTTGCCGGTGCGGCGGCCGTCATTTGTGCTGTCGCCCCCTGGTCCGTGGCGCTGGCACCGTCGGTAAGCCGTGTCACCGCCGGAGGCTTTGCCGTTATGGCCGCCGTGCGCGCCCGCCAGGGCATGAAGATCATCCGTTACCGCCGCAACCTGCACCGCCTGCCCCGCTACGTGATGACCAGCGCGCAAATCCCGGTCAGCCATCAGCGCCTGTTCCTGGGAAGAGGGTTTCGCTGGCAGCAGAAGCATACTCAGCGCCTGATGGACACGCGGCGGCCGGAGGTGGAGAAGTACGTCCAGCCACCACGACTGTACCAGATGGCACGGCGTCTGGAACTGCAGACCGAGTACCGGCTGCCCTGGCTGTCCCGGTTGCTGCGCACCGATTCGCCCCTGAATCCGGTGCGCCCCCTGCCGCCGGTGGGTGGCAATCCGGCGATTCACGGCATTGAACCGGATGAGCTGGACGTGTCGATGGACCTGCGCGAGCGCGTGGGGCATACCCTGGTGCTGGGCACTACCCGTGTCGGCAAAACGCGGCTTGCCGAGCTGCTGATTGCCCAGGATATCCGGCGCGGAGACATCACTATCGTGTTTGACCCTAAAGGCGATGCCGACCTGCTGCGCCGCGTCTGGGCAGAGGCGCACCGTGCCGGGCGTGGCGACGAGCTGTTTATCTTCCATCTGGGCTGGCCGGATATCTCGGCGCGCTACAACGCAGTCGGGCGGTTTGAACGCGTGTCGGAGGTGGCGGGCCGTATCTCCGGTCAGCTGAGCGGTGAAGGTAACAGCGCCGCGTTTCGCGAGTTTGCCTGGCGCTTCGTCAACATCGTCGCCCGCGCGCTGGTTGCGCTGGGGCAGCGCCCGGACTACCAGCTCATCACCCGCTATGTGAATAACATCAGCGAGCTGTATGAGACCTATGCCAAAAAGGTGATTGAGGAGCGGATGCCGGCGCTGCAGCAGCAGATTGAGAACAGCCTGCAGGTGCTGACCGATGACGACGTGCCGCGCACGATGCAGGGTCAGCCCAACGCGGTGAAAATCATGGCGGTGGAAATGGCTCTGAGTTCGAAGGCCGGTAAACAGCTGTATGACCCGATCCTCGACGGACTGCGCTCGGCAGTGCGCTATGACCGCACCTACTTTGACAAAATTGTCGCCTCGCTGCTGCCTTTGCTTGAAAAACTCACCACCGGCAAAACGGCGGGGCTGCTGGCTCCGGATTATATGGACATGACCGATGCCCGCCCGATTTTTGACTGGGAGCAGGTGATTCGTAAACGCGGTATCGTCTACGTGGGACTGGATGCGCTGTCTGATGGCGTGGTGGCTTCTGCGGTGGGTAACAGCATGTTCGCCGACCTGGTGTCGGTGGCGGGCCATATCTACAAGCACGGTATGCACGGCGGTATGCCGACCCGCGCCGACGGCAAACTACCGATTAACCTGCACTGCGACGAGTTCAGTGAGCTGATGGGCGATGAGTTTATTCCTCTGATTAACAAAGGCGGTGGTGCCGGTATGCAGGTCACCGCCTACACGCAGACCGAATCGGATATCGAGGCGCGCACCGGCAGCAGTGCCAAAGCGGCGCAGGTCAGCGGGAACTTCAACACGCTGATTATGCTGCGCGTGCGTGAGAACCGCACGGCACAGCTGCTGACGACGCAGCTGCCGGAGGTGGATATCTATACCAAGACGCTGGTCTCCGGGCATGCCGACACCGCTGATGTTGAGAAGGGTCAGGACTTTACCTCCAGCACCCAGGACCGTGTGGGCACGGTGAAAACGCCGTTACTGACCCCAGCGGACATCATCAGTCTGCCAAAAGGGCAGGCGTTCGCGCTGCTGGAAGGGGGCCAGTTGTGGAAAATCCGCATGCCTCTGCCCGGCGGTGACACGGATGATGCGCTGATGCCGGCCAACCTGCAGAAAATCGCGGAGGAGATGCGGCGCAACTACCGTACCAGCGAAGCCTGGTGGTCGGCCAGTACGGTGATGCCGGATGCAGCAGTAAAAGGAGGGGCTGATGTCACAGGCGGTCAGTAATCAGCCACAGCAGCCGGCACAACCGCGAAAACACGGTCTGCTTCACAATCTGCTATGGGGCTGGCCGTGGATGCTGGTCGGGATGTTGCTGGCCTCACTGCTGGTGAGCCTGGTGATTGAGTATGTGGGTATGGCGTTTTTCTGGACTGAGCAGGGGGCCGCGCACAGCGAAGCGGTGATGCACACGGAGTTGGGTTACCTGTCATCAGAGTTTACCCGCAGCCTGCTGCTTTCTGAGCCATCGGTCACGTTCGGGCGCTGGCTGACTCAGGCCTACCGGTGGGCATGTGTCGACAGTGGTTTTCTGGACTGGATCCAACGTACTTATGATACGCAGGCTCATAGCCAGAATGCGGTTGCCAGGGAGCTGAACAGCTGGAGCGGTTGGCTGGCAAATACCCTGAAAGATTACCTGCTGGCGACGATGTATGTCACCGTCATTACCCTGGTGCGGGTGACCATTCTGGTGCTCTCTATTCCGCTATTTGTTCTGGTGGTGCTGGTTGCGCTGACCGAGGGGCTGGGGCGGCGTGATGTCCGGCGCTACGGTGCCGGCTATGAATCAAGCTTTGTATATCACCATGCCAAACGGATGGTAAAGCCGGCTATTTATATTCCCTGCATGCTGTACCTGTCCTGGCCAGCAGCAGTCTGGCCTAATCTGCTGCTGTTGCCTGCGGCGACCCTGCTGGGGATAGCGGTGACGGTGACTACGGCTTCCTTTAAAAAATACCTATAATTATCAATTTTTTAGTGATATTGCTGGACGGCAGCGTACAAAACTTGCTTTTGTACGCTGCCGTCAGCAGACAAGCGATGTAAAAACATTTACAGCGCGTCAGTTATCCGCAACCGTCAGGGGTAACGTCGGGATTTCCCCCGATAACGTAACCGTCAAGATGAAGGGCGATGGTGAGCTTATCTATTGCTGTAACCATGTCCTCAGACTCTGACAGGTTACAGGCATATGGACCAACCCCGTTCTCCCTGAGGCATTCAGGAAGTAAAACCAGCGAAATCGCTTCGTCGTCGGTAAGCCCGATATCCAGATTTTTCCGTGCATTTTCCATGTGTTTCAAACCTTTTGTCTGACGTTCTTTAGTAATGTTGAACACTGACGTAAAGCTGATATCTAAAGGGATCTGTGCAGCGAGCATGCGGGTCAGACTCTCCGTCATATCCCCAATGTTGGGTATTCGCCACTATCAGCCGTTTGTTCCACTGAGTAGTTGGCATCGGTTAAAACTACTGATGTGGAGTCGCCCCCGGCTACATCGTGGTGACCTGACTGAAAAGTATTTCAGACACTTTATCGCCCGTAAAATAATACTGTAGGCCGTTAAGCTGGATTGCCCCTTTATCAAGGGCGTGTTCGCAGTAAAAACTGACCGGGCTACCTGCGCCAGGAGGGGTGTCGAAATAACGGGAAAGCGTCTGGTGCTGCGCGCCGGGACCAGGAGCAGAATAACTAACTGATAGCGGTTTATCCGTTTTAGTACAGTCCGCAGAGGAGCCATTCTGAGAAATGGCGACACCGGACAAACGTCCATGCTGCATCACTTTATTCGACAGGAACCACAAGGTCTGCTGGTCTGCCCGGTTATAAAAGCAGATCCATTCCGTCCGCTGCGTGTGATGTATTTCGCCTCCCAGGGCGCGCTGAATATCAACAAGCGTATTTTCTTCAAATCGATATGTGCGTCCATCGAGGGTTATTCGCGGAATAATATCTTTAGCAGTTTTATGTTGCAGCGCTACGCTGTCATCTTCGGCATCATAGTGATAAACCGGGGCGGGAAGGCGCGAGGCGAATGCCGAAGAGCTTAATAAAATCGATGTTAACCATGCGGTAATAACAATCAGCTTATGCATATTTTCTTTGCTCCTGGAATAAGATGAAGGGCGATGGTGAGCTTATCCATCGCTGCAACCATGCCCACAGACTCCGACAGATTATGGGATCAGGGACGACACCACTCTCTTTCTCAGGATAACTGCAACAAATCCCCGTTAATAGCAACATCACTCCGTGGTACGGCCAAATTATCAAAAAATCATAAAGAGTTATTCGCTGTCCCGCTTTCCGCATTGTCGCACCATGAACGCTCTGAATGTCTAAGGAGTGTTCGTGAATGCAAATCCCCTTCATTGCCGGCTGCCTGATGGCGCTGGCTTTACTGGCGGCACAGCCCGTCAGCGCCGCCGAAAAAGACGAGCTGGCTTCCGCGCAGCGCCTGCTGGTTCAGGTACAGGCCGCGCTGGAGCGCGCCCGCGTGGCAGCGGTCCAGGCCGACCCGGCAGAGCGCGGTCGTTTCTTTTTCGACTACCGCCGTGCGACCGCTGACCTCAGCACCATTGATGCCGGCATTGACCGCTATCTGGCACCTTCACGTGCGCAGCCCCGTGATGCGGGTTCTGTCGCGGGCAATTACCGCAGGGAGCGCCCCTGATGAATCCTGCACAGGAGCAGGCTTTTAAGGCGGCCAGCGGGGGCGTTGAAGTCAGTCTCCTGTCGCTGATTTGCATCGGTGGGTTGCTGGCGACGCTGCTGGTGTGGGCGGCCTGGGCGTTGACGGATGTCTGGCGCGGCTGGAGTAACGAAAAACTCCGCAACGCCGCGCTGGTGCACTTTGTCGTCAGGCTGGTCGTTCTGCTGCTGTTCTGCATCTGGATGTTTGCCAGCTAAGGCAAACGGCGTCCCGGGACGCCGGTCCGGAATGCGCTTTTCTCTTTTTCATCTTCATTTTCTGTCTGTAAGGACCTGTTATGAACACTGTTGTACAACGTTTACGCTGTTTTTCACCGCGCACGGCGCTGATACTTTCCCTGGCCTGGCTGGTCACTCAGCCAGCCCTTGCGGGGTTGCCCAGCGTGGAGCCGCCATCATCCGGCGGCGGTGGCCTGATGAACACGCTGAAGGGATATCTCCAGGACGGGCTGGTCATCCTGGGGCTGGTTGCGGCGGCGGCGGCGTTCCTGGTGGTGGCGAATGCGGCAATCACTACTTTCCACGAGGTGCGTGAGGGAAAATCCAACTGGGGTAAATTTGGCGCCATTATCGTCGTCGGTGTCGTGCTGCTGGTTGCCGTTATCTGGCTGGTTGGCAAATCTGCTGAAATCCTGGTTTAAGGATACCCGCCATGCAGACTATTCGTTTTTTGCCCGACCGCCTCAACGCCGAACCGGTGGTGTTCCGCGGATTCACCACCCCGGAGATGGGGCTGGCGGCGCTGGCGGGCACAGGGCTGGGGCTGTTCGCCTCGCTGCCGTTTCTTCCGCTTGCCGGCTGGGTGGTGGTGCCCACCGGCATGCTGGTGATGCCCCTGCTGGTTATCTGGTTTGGCGGCAGCCGGCTGACGCGACTTAAGCGCGGCAAGCCGGAGAACTACATCTGGCAGCGTCTCGGCGAGCGTAAACGCCGCACCGGCTGGGGCGACCCCGCCCTGATTATCGATAAACAGGGCTGGTCACTGCGCCGCAGTCGTGATGTAAAGAGGAGAAAATCCTGATGAGCCGTTTCCGACACGCGGTAAAAAACCGCGACCAGCATATTCTTACCCTGCGTATTGCCTGTGGCGTGCTGGTCCTTTTTCTGCTGGTTACCAGCATCGGCTGGATGCGGGCGCCGGCTAACCTCACCATCCACAATCCGCCGGACCTGCGCAGCGGCTCAACGCGCGCCTGGTGGGAGGTGCCGCCTTCCACGGTGTACAGCTTTGCCTTCTATATCTTCCAGCAGCTTAACGCCTGGCCGAAAAACGGCGAAGCGGACTACCCGGCAAAAATCAGCGCCCTGTCACCCTACCTGACGCCCTCATGCCAGACCGTCCTGCAGGCGGAGGCGAAAAAGCGCAGCGACAGCGGCGAGCTGGCCGGCAGGACGCGCGTGGTGTTCGAAATCCCTGAGCACGGCTACAACGGCCGCTATAACCCGAGTCCGGTGACGGTGAAGGGTCGGGATAACTGGGTGGTGCGCCTTGACCTGGTGGCGGACGAGGCCTTTGCCGGCGAGCCGGTCAAGCGCGCGCTGACCCGCTACCCGCTTAAAGTGGTGCGCGCGGAAGGGGACCCGGAGCGTAATGAGTTCGGTCTTGCGCTGGACTGTTACGACAGCATGCCGCAGCGCCTGGCAGCGGCCCCGCAGAACAAAGGAGTCTTCCAGTGATGAAATTACGCATTCCGGCACTTGCCATGGGCTTACTGTCCACGGCTGCGATGCTCACCGCACCGCTTGCCCTGGCAGAAGAACTGATGAAATGGGAACGTATTCCATTACAAATCCCGCTGGCCGTGGGCCAGGAGCGGGTATTATTTGCCGATAAAAATGTGCGCGTCGGCTTCCCGCCGGCGCTCAACGGTAAGCTGCGGGTGCAGAGCAGCGGCGGCGCGGTTTATCTCAAAGCCGACAGCGCCTTCCCGCAGACCCGCCTGCAGCTGCAGGATGTGGAAAACGGGGAGGTCATATTGCTTGATGTCACCGCGTCTGACAAAGGCTCTGCCGAGCCGGTGCGCATCGTCTACAGCGGTGAGGTGACGTCGGTCAGCAGCAGCCAGGACAGCGCAACAAAATCCCGGGATACCGCTTCTGCAGTCGGCACCCCGGGCAGCGATAACGTTTCACAGGCAAAGCGCAAACCCGTGAAATATAATGCGCCGTTGCCGGTGGTGCTGACCCGTTATGCGGCGCAGAGCCTGTACGGGCCGGTGCGCACGGTTGAGGCGGTTCAGGGTATTCGTCCGGTTAACCATCACCTGCCCGGTCGTATCACCACGCTGTACCCGTCAGAGCCGCTGACCGTCACGCCGCTGGCAGGCTGGGGCACTGGCATCCGCAACGTGGTGGCCCTGAAGGTGCAGAACACTGCCAGCCGGAAAATCACCCTCGACCCGCGCCTGCTGCAGGGGCAGTTCGTCACCGCCACCTTCCAGCACCGTTATCTTGGGCCCGTGGGGACGCCGGAAGACACTACCACCCTGTATCTGGTGACGACCGGTCGTCCGGACGGTGCGTTTATTGCCGAGCCGGCAGCAACACAAAAAGCAGTGAAAGCGGCAAAACAAAGGGGCAACCATGGCAGGCGTTAAATCCAGTGTGGTACCCAAAGTCATCGTTATCGGCGTACTGGCCGCCGCCATTGCCGTCGGGCTGAAAAGCTGTGGTGGTGGCAGAACGACGGAGCAGTCATCACCGGGCCACCCGGTGCTGGGCAGCCTGTCGCCGAAGGAGCTGCATGCGCTCGGTGTCGAAGGCGATACGCCGGAGGACACGCTGCGCACGCTGATTGGCACGCTGCACACCACGCGGAGCCAGCAGTCAGAGCTGCAGAAAAATATTGATAAGGTACTTAAAGAGAACGAAGCGCTGCGCCGGCGTGGCCAGAACGTCTCCGGTCAGGTGAGCAACGCGGTGGCCGGTTTTGAGAAGCAGGCCCAACAGCGCCAGCAGCAGCTTGAGCAGGAGCAGCAGACGCTGATGAGTAAAATCCAGAGCCTGACCGACCAGCTGGTCCTGAATAAGGACAAAGCCAGAAGTGACAGCGATATCCCGCCGGGTCTTGGCCTGGATGGCATGGGTGCCGGCGAAAGCAGTGCCACAGCGGGCAGCGATGGCCTGATGTGGGTGGGGCCGAAGGACCAGAAAGAACCCGACCCGCGCCAGGCAGGCAGCGCGAAGGACGGGCCGCAGTTCCCGACGTCGTTTCTGGCCGATAACGCGCTGACCCGCCAGAAAGCCGCGTATGAGCAGCAGGTGAAAGGTTACACGAATGAAAAAGGGGCTGAAGAAAACGCCGAGCCGGTGTTCACGCTGCCGGAAAATTCCACGCTGGTCGGCAGCCGCTCGATGACCGCACTGCTGGGCCGGGTGCCGGTTAACGGCACGGTGACCGACCCCTACCCATTCAAGCTGATGATTGGCAAAGACAACCTGACGGCAAACGGCATCGAACTACCTGATGTGGAAGGGGCGATTGTCTCCGGCACCGCCAGCGGCGACTGGACGCTGTCGTGCGTACGCGGCCAGGTTAACAGCATTACGTTCGTGTTTGCCGACGGCACCGTGCGCACTTTGCCAAAACCCAACACCAACATGAATGCCACTGGAAATAACACGAATTCTGGCGGCAATGCGAAGGACGTCAGCACCACTGCCGGTATCGGCTGGATCTCCGATGACAACGGTATTCCGTGTATCGGCGGCGAGCGTAAATCCAATGCCTCGACCTATCTGCCGACTATTGCCGCCCTGTCTGCCGCCAGCGCTGCTGGCGAGGGTATCAGTCAGGGGCAGTACACCACGCAGAACAACGTCAACGGCATCACCTCCACCATGACCGGCAGTGCCGGCCAGGCGTTGCTGGGTAAGGCGCTGTCCGGCGGAATGAAAGAGACAGCCGACTGGGTGCGTGAACGTTACGGCATGATGTTTGACGCCGTGTACGTGCCGCCGGGCCAGAAGCTGGCGGTGCATATCACCCGCCAGCTGGCGCTGGATTACGAGGACAGGGGCCGCAAAGTGCGTTATGACGATTTCAGCCTGCCGGACGCTGACGGCAGCACCGGCGGTCTGGACTGAACACAGGGGAAATATTTCATGATGATGAAAAAAACAGAGGTGACGATGGCCGCTATTCTGATTGCCACATTGCTGAGCGGCTGCTCGACATCAAAAGAAGAGATGTTGCCAGCCGGTGATAATACCATGCTGGAACTGTGGCAGGGTAAAGACGGCGGCGGCTCCGCGCGCAATGCTGTAGCCGCACGTGACAGCCTGCGCCGGCCGCTCACTGACGGGGAACATCAGTCAACGACCGCTGCTGATAGCAGTTACAGCCGTACGCAGCAAAGCGAAATCAGCCAGCAGTTTCCGCGCCTGCCCAATCCCGACCTGGTAATGTACGTGTTTCCCCATCTGGCCAACGGCAACACGCCAGTGCCGGGCTACAGCACCGTGTTTCCGTTCTACAGCCAGGTGCAGTATGCGATGCCGGGCGAACGGACGGAGGCGTACTGATGCGATTTTCCCTGTTTGATAAAAAACGTTTAGTGCGTAAAAAACCAGTATTACCCGTTGACGATGCCCCTGGATCCCTGATGGCTACCGGGGAAGGCGTGCCCCTTTCGGTGGCCGGACGCGAGCCGTTGCGACGTCCCGGCAAGATGACGGTGCAGGAGGAGCAGCGGCTCTGCCACGCCAATCCCTCCATCATTGATTACCTGCCATGGGTGGAGTTTCTTGACCGGGAACAGTGCATTCTGCTGGACGACGGCGTCTCGGTGGGTGCCGTTTTTGACATCACGCCGGTGGCCACCGAGGGCCGTACCGCCGACCGCCTGGAGCAGATGCGCGACACGGTGGAAGACGCGCTGCAGGATTCGTTTGACGAGCATGACGAAAACCCATGGGTGGTGCAGTTCTTTTGCCAGGATGAGAACAACGTTGATGCGTATATCGACCGGCTGAGAAACTACGTCAAACCCCATGCCCGGGGCAGCGCGTTCACGGAAGACTGGTTAAAAGAAACGGAGCGTCACCTGCGCGGCATCGCGCGGCCGGAGGGACTGTTTAAAGACACGCTGATCACCGACCAGTCGTGGCGCGGGCAGCAGCGCCGGACCCGCATGGTGGTGTACCGCCGGATCGGTAAAAGCAACGCTGACCCGATGCCGCCGGTGGCCATGCTGAACCAGACCTGTGAGCGCGTCACCGGCGCGCTGGCCGGAGCGGGCATTATCTGTGTCCGCCAGAACGGGGCGCAGGTGCATGACTGGCTGCTGCGTCACTTTAACCCCGAACCTGAGTGGGTGGATAAAGAGGCGCTGTACCGCGAGGCGGCGTATTTTGACAGCCGTGATACGCCGGATGGCGCGATGCCAGTAATGAACGACTTTGCCGAGACGCTGTGGTTTACCCCGCCGCAGTCCGATCCGCAGCACGGCGTGTGGTGGTTCGACAACCAGGCGCACTGCGCCATTCCGGTTGAAAAACTGCGCCACCCCCCGGAGCCGGGCACCCTCACCGGGGAAATGAAGCGCGGTGAGAAGAAAATCAGCGCGCTGATGGATGCATTCCCGGAAGGGACGATGGTGTGCATGACTGTCGTGGTGCAGCCGCAGGATCGGCTCGAGAATGATTTCAACCGGCTGTCGAAAAACGCGGTTGGCGAGAATACCGAATCCGGCCGCGTGCGCCAGGACGTGGCTCAGGTAAAGGAATACCTCGGCAACCGCCACAAGCTGTACCGGGCCGGCATCACCTTCCTGCTGCGCGCCGCTGACCTGACCACACTGAACCACAGGCGTGTTGCCCTGACTAACATCCTGCTCGGTGCCGGTCTGCAGCCGGTACGTCCGGAGTTTGACGTGGCACCGCTCAATACGTACCTGCGGGCGCTGCCGATGTGCTTTAACCCCGAGACCGACAAAAAACACTGGTACACGCGCCTGACCTGGGTGCAGCACCTGGCGGGCTTATTGCCGGTGACCGGGCGGGAGACCGGCACCGGCAATCCGGGCTTAAGTTTTTTCAACCGCGGCGGGGATACGCTGACGGTTGACCCGCTCAACAAGCTTGATCGCAGCCAGAATGCTCATTTACTGCTGTTCGGGCCGACCGGGGCGGGCAAGTCGGCGACGCTGTGCGCGGCACTGTCGCAGGTGATGGCGGTGCACCGCCCGCGGCTGTTTATTGCCGAGGCGGGGAACTCGTTTGGTCTGCTGGCCGATTACTTTGCCAGTCAGGGGCTTACCGTCAACAAGGTGAGTATCAAACCGGGCAGCGGCGTCTCGCTGCCGCCGTTCTCTTATGCGCACAAACTGGTTGAGGACCCGCAGACCTCCCTGGCGCTGGATGAAAACAGCCTGCCGGATATTGATGCTGATGATGACGGAGATGGCGACAAACGCGATTACCTCGGCGAAATGGAAATTTCGGCGCGCATGATGATAACCGGCGGTGATGCGGGGGAAGAGGCCGGACTGAAACGTGCCGACCGCGCGATGATCCGCGAAGCGCTGCTGATGGCGGCACGCCAGACGTATGATGAGGGGCGGCAGATGTTGCCGTCCGATCTGCAGAAAGCGCTGTATATCATTTCCCGGGACGACGGTAGTGACAGCCGCAACGCGCAGCGACGGGCCAGAGCAGCGGAGATGGCGGAGTCGCTGGGGATGTTTACCCAGGCCGGGAGCTTTGAAGCGGAGCTGTTTAACCGTGAGGGCAGCCTGTGGCCGGAGGCGGACGTGACGCTGATTGATCTCGGTCACCTGGCGCGCGAAGGGTATGAGGCGCAGATGGCGCTGACCATGGTGAGCCTGACCAACACCATCAACAACATTGCCGAACGTGACCAGTATTCTGCGCGGGACATCGTGTTTACGGTGGATGAGGCGCATATCGTGACGGTGAACCCGCTGCTGGCACCGTACATGACCAAAATCGTCAAAATGTGGCGCAAACTCGGCGCCTGGCTGTGGCTGGCGACGCAGAACCTGCAGGATTTTCCGGACATCGCCGCGAAGATGCTGAACATGGCGGAGTGGTGGATTTGTCTCACCATGCCGCCGGAAGAGGTGAATGAGATTGCCCGCTTTAAGGCGCTGACTGACGAGCAGAAAGTCGTGCTGTTATCGGCCAGCAAGCTGTCCGGCTGCTATACCGAGGGCGTGGTGCTGTCGAAAAAGCTCGAAGCGCTGTTTCGGGCGGTGCCCCCCAGCCTGTACCTGGCGCTGGGGCAGACGGAAAAAGAGGAGAAGGCCGCCCGCCGTGCACTGATGGACGAGTACGGCTGCAGTGAGCTGGACGCCGCGTATAAAGTGGCGGAAAGCATGGACAGAAAACGGGGCATTCCGGCCCGGTCTGCGGGGGAGGCTGCGGCATGATGGCCCTGAAATACCCGGAGCCTGTTGTCTGTGCTCACCATGCGGGCAGCAACTCCTCCTTGCTGTTTTCACTGCCGCCGCAGGGGCCGGCAACGGTCAGCGTCATGCACGGGCAGGCACTGGATACGCTGTACCGCGCCATCACGGCGCGGCTGTCCGGGCCGGTCACACTGACGGTTCACCCGCACCGGATTGGCAGCCGTAACAGCGTGGCCCTGCATCTGCAGGGACGGCCGGGGCGCTGCATCGATTTGCTGGTAACGGTGACAGGCAATACGCTGTGGCCACTGCCGGAGGAATACGCGCATCCCCGCTGGTATATCACCGTACCGGATGCGGCGGACGTGGTGTATCTGCTGCTGCATCTGAGTCATGTCCTGCACCGGCCTCTGGTGGCCGCCTGAGTCAGCAATCCTTGCATGACTATACCAAGGCATAGTATGTTGACGATAATTTATCATTTCCCTGGTGTTGGGTCCTGTGACCACCCCTCTGTTTGTCCTCTGGAGGGGCTTTTTAAAATCACTTAAGTAAATTATCACCTCCTTGCGGGTTTGCGTTGTTTCCCCTACTTTTAATCTGGCTTTAGGTCCACCCATTTATTCAATGAAAGGAAACATTATGTTCAAAAAAATCCTGGTAACTTCTGTACTCGCTCTTAGCGTTGTTTCTTTCGCCAGTATTGCGGCAGATGCAGCTACTACACACGAAGATGCGGCAACTCAGCACGAAATGGCTGCGAAGCACCATAAAATGGCGGCAAAGCTTCATAAAGAGGGTAAGCACAAAGAAGCGAAAGATGAGTCTGATAAAGCCAAAGATGCTTCAAAAGCGGCGCATGAAAAATCAGGTGATGCTGCGGACGAAAGTGATAAGAAGTAATTAGCAATGGGGCGGCAATTTACACTGCGCCGCCTTTCTTAATCTGGCTCAGGTAGTTGTTCTCTTAAACGTATCCAGCGGGAACGCACCCGGAAAACTAGTCACCCCGGTCCTCATCAGGCTCGACTTGTACGCGTTTCAGTTTTTTGCGAAGGTCTTTTAGCCGGATGTCATCGTCTTGTCGGTATGATTGAGCCGTACAATTCTTTTTTACTGGGGATAGAGCGCGTTTCAAACCCGCAAGCTCATACGCGTTATTGTATTTTTTCGCGTTGTAAATCTGACACTGGATGGCTCTTTTCTTTGCTCACAGCTTTGGTTTTTTGCGACAGCCTCCGTGAAGGTTCAGTTAGCTGCGTCCAGGACGAGAGAGTAAGGCAATGTACTTTCCTGAAATGCCTTTTCTGCATCTATAATGCCAGAACACTCTTTCCGGAAATCTGATTATGCACGCAAAAAAACAGCCATTACCGGCGGTAACCCTGGCCGCTATTGGCGTCGTGTACGGTGATATAGGCACCAGTCCGTTGTATACCCTGCGTGAATGTCTGACCAGCGAAAAAGGGATTTCCCTGAGCCATAGCGCTATCTTTGGTTTTTTGTCGCTTATCTTCTGGCTGCTGGTACTGGTGGTATCAATAAAGTATATCTGCGTTGTCATGCGTGCCGACAGTGATGGCGAAGGCGGTATTCTGACACTGATGTCACTGGCGGTACGGAAGCTGGACAAACGATGGGTGCCGGCAAGCATATTTCTTGGCCTGGTCGGTGGCAGCTTCTTCTATGGGGATGGGGTGATCACCCCGGCAATCTCGGTACTTTCCGCGATTGAAGGTCTGGAGATCATTGCCCCTTCACTGGATCACCTGATTATTCCCCTGGCACTTATCGTGCTGACGGTCCTGTTTGCCATTCAAAAACATGGCACTGGCAGTGTCGGTAAACTGTTTGCGCCGGTGATGGTACTCTGGTTTCTTACGCTGGCATTACTGGGCATTGGGGGGATCCTGCGTCATCCGCAGATCCTGCAGGCGATGAACCCTTACTGGGCCGTGAATTTCTTTTTCGAATATAAAGCAGTATCATTTTTTGCTCTCGGGATGGTGGTTCTGTCGGTAACCGGCGCGGAAGCGTTGTACGCCGATATGGGCCATTTTGGCAAAAAACCGATCCGGATTGCCTGGTTTACGTTAGTGGGGCCCTCGCTGGTGCTGAATTATTTTGGACAGGGGGCGTTGTTGCTTGTCGACCCGACGGCAATAGATAATCCGTTCTTCCTGCTGGCACCACAATGGGCGCTTATCCCTTTATTGTTAATTGCTACCCTGGCGACGGTGATCGCCTCTCAGGCGGTGATTTCCGGCGTATTTTCACTGACCCGTCAGGCGGTTCGCCTGGGGTATCTTCCTCCCATGCGGATTATCTATACTTCAGATCAGGAATCTGGCCAGATTTATATCCCGACAGTGAACTGGCTGCTCTACGCAGCAGTGCTTATTGTTATCATCAGTTTTAAGCATTCCGGCAACCTGGCCTCTGCCTACGGTATTGTTGTCACCGGAACCATGGCGCTGACGTCAATACTGCTGAGCATTGTGGCGGTAAAAAACTGGGGCTGGCCTCGTCACTGGGGTCTCATCATGTTGCTGGCCATGCTGGTGATTGATATTCCCCTGTTTGGTGCCAATCTGATCAAGCTGGTGTCCGGCGGCTGGCTTCCGGTCGCGCTGGGACTCATTATTCTGTTGCTTATGCTGACCTGGAAGTCAGAACGTTCGCGGCTTATCCATCGTCTGCGTGATAACCAGGAAGGGTTCACTGCATTAATAAACTCCCTGGAAACTACGCCACAGCAGCGCGTATCCGGTACTGCCGTGTTGATGGAGCGTACGCCTTATGCCTTACCACTGGTGTTATTACACAATCTCAAGCATAACAAGGTACTGCATGAACGTATTGTACTGCTGACCGTCGCGACCGCTGATGCCCCGTATGTACACAATGTAAAACGTGTCACCATTGAGCAGTTATCTCCGAGTTTCTGGCGGGTGGTTGCCCGCTATGGATGGCGTGAAACCCCGGATGTGACGGACATTCTTTACCGGTGTGGTCTGGAGGGACTGAGTTTCAGCATGAATGAAACGTCGTTCTTCCTGTCGCGCGATACCCTGGTCCTGGGCAGGCGTCCCTGGTATCTGCGAATACGAGGCAGGGTATTCCAGGCCCTGCAGCGTAATTCATTGCGGGCACCAGAGCTATTTCGTATCCCCCCTAACCGGGTCATTGAACTGGGTGCTCAGATAGAATTCTGACTGGTGGCGGTCAGTTGACCCTGTCATTATCGGGAGCATCCGGGCAGTTTTCGCCTATCATTACTTCGGACCCTGAGTGAGGACGAACTCAGCGCAACAGGTTGCCATGCCGGACAAGCTGGCAATCAGCAGGTGCGGAGCGGCGGCCATAAATAACAATGGAGGAGTCATGTTTGTTCCAAAAATTCTGTTACTGGCCGGGTTGTTTTTACCCTCTGTAGTTCTTGCTGTCCCCGCGCAGCCCTGTAAGGCCAGCTTCCGCCATTTTATTGTGGATCGTGAGCCCGGTGGGTACCCCGTGAACAAAGCCACTCTGAACGCTCTCAGCGCCGGAACCTGCGTCAGGAAAGAGGATGCCGACGGCACCACTATTATCCTCAGAAACACGACCGTGGATGTTTATGACAGCATCACGCGCAAGCACCAGACGGCGAAGAGCACGACATCGGTTAATATCGACATAAAGCGTAAACTCGCCCGGATATTTAATAATTATCTGGGGCTGAGTATTGAGTTGCCCTTCAGATTGCAGGGCAATCAAATAATCATCAGAATGACTAAGCCGCCTGAACAGGTTTTCGGTCCCGCGGCGGCACCTTATTACACTCTACGGATGGGATCAGAACTAACGATAGAGTTTCGTCACCCGTAGCCCGCCCTCCGCATTGTTTAATCAACGCGTTGTTCAACATCCAGCGCAAGGACGTTGCAGCGTTACAGACGGACTCCGTCGTTCCGGCCTTTAGAGGCCAGTGTAAACCTGCCATACAGGCCCAGGGAAACGAAGTTACAAAATGCGCATTCACGTGATGACGTTATCAAAAAATTGAGATGATGCTGCATTGTGTAAAGAACAGGAGGAGAATTTCTACTTCGACCCTCTCCGGGGTGAGATGCGTCTGAGGAGAAAAATTTTTGAAGTTAAGACAAAATTATCAGACCGCTGTTCATTTTTATTCCATCTTTACAATAGTTCCATGCTCCCCGATCTTGTTCTACAGAACGACTGAGGGAGGTCGAACACGAGTTTCAATGGCTGAATGTCTCGTCACGCTTACAGAAAATGAATATTCTTTGATTTTAATTACACTTAAGTTTGCTTAAAAACAATTTCAAGGTTGCATGCGAAGTATATATTCCATTTGAGATATTACCATAAATCTCTTAACGCTTAAAATTAACTATTTAATATGGATGTTAAAATTATGCCTCAAAAAAAACTACTCCTTATACCAGTGTTGTTGTCAATTATGCCTGCGGCATATGCATGGGATTCTTCTGGCTACTATCCGGACTGTAATGATAATATCAACTTTTCCCGCGCATCGGAAAAAGAACCTGAACTAATATGGCGAACCGATCAAAATGTTTTATGGCGTGGTGATACAAGAAATGAAGGGCTTGATGCATTCAAAAATGGGATGATCCCAAAAGGTATCGCAAATGGATACACTGATGCCGAGCGGGATCACGACTGGCGCTGCCATAAAACTGACTCTTTTCGTTCAGTTTTTGTGAGTACTTCGACAAAGAAGGAAATTGCAATAGGAGCACTTGAATGGACAAAGCCTCAGGGTGAAGGATGGGTGTATGAAATATATGCGCCAGGAGGAATTAATCAGGAACTGTCAATTGGCAAGCCAGCCGATACCGGAGAGGCAGAGATTTCATTTGCTGGAGGGGTAAAGGGAAAGTTTATTAAGCAGGCTTGTTTTTATATAAAAAAACAACTTCAGTATTGCGAGGATAATCCATATTTTATAGAGCCCTCATGGAAGGAGACCCCTGAAGATGTTGCTGCGGCACAAGTCAGTCTGGTGAGAGTCGTTCCAAAAGCCAGCTGTGAAACAACGGATCCTTCATCTTCTACCCCTGAAAAATTATGCCGATTACCAGATATGGCTACGACAAAATATTTTCAGGAGGGCAGTAAAATAGTAAAGGAAGGGATGCATATTAACTATGATGTATCGGATCGTGGTTCGGAAAAACCAGAACGATGGATTATGTTAATGACAGGAGAAAAAAAATCAGATTTCAGTCATATTGCAGCTAAAGTTCTGGTAACAGCAAGTATGCCTGATAAAGGGAGTGTTTATATTTCACCTGACATGCTGTCATCTCCGGATTATCCATGGCAAAAAATATTTCAGAGATGGTCTCTTGGAATCAGCCATGCAGAAAACAGCAATCAGATTGAAGGGCCAGCATCCTTTATGCATACAAGTTATCTTCCGGAAAATGGCGATGTTTTACTTGATGAAAGGACCTCAAGTGTTATGACCCCAGAGGACGCGGAGTCAGGATTTAAGATTGTAGTTAGTGGGCTGGCTGATCGTGATACCTGGCTTTTCACTCAGGTTAAAGATCCTGATACAGGCAGATGGGGCACGTTTGGAGGATATCAGAAAATAAAGGCGGGTGAAGATAAAGATGTTACAATCAAAATCATTAAACAATGGCATCCGGACGGTGGTATTTTCCGTGTAGGATTATCTGAAAGTGTTAATAATCCTTCAGAAGTAAAGCCGGTTGGCAATACACCATATGTAGAGGTGACAAGAAAAAAATTGTAGTTAGTTATTGGAATTAATTAAAATTTTTTCTGTGATTTATCCGGTGCGTCGTCCCTTGGCATCAAGTCCGTGGGACGATGTACTATATTCAAAGCAGCCAGTGGCGCCGGTAAGGCGCATCACTATCTTATGGACTGCTGAGAGATAAAGCCCTGTGATGCAGGGCTTCAAATGTTCTGAAAGATGATATTTCATGACTGATTTTGCCTAATTGAATGAATTTTCAATATTCCCATCGCACGTCAGGTGCAGCTGATTAGTGTTGTGCTACTGCGACCAACAGCCCTCACCAAAAAAACACCATCAAAATATTTGATTATAATTAATTGTGCTTTTCCACCGGGGTGGATTCATTCCAGAGGTTTTTAAAATTGCGCTGGTACGTTGTCGCCAGTTTTGGTGAGTTCTGTACCCAAAGCGCGTTTTCTGTGTTACGTTCACTTAACGTAGCCCGGTTGATTTTCCGTGGTTCGTATTACCCCCGACCACCCGCCCAGGCTGCCGCTCGCTGATGAGAGAGCAATTCAGAACGGCAGTCTGGCCGCTCACGTCGGACAAAGCGTCATCGATAACGTCACAGGCGAGAATATTATCCGCCCAGTGGTGTCGTGCCGAATACACGTTGACGTTCACCTGTACGCCTCCTTTAATCCAGTCAAGCCTCTCTGACTTCAGGCTCGTCGGGGCAAACCGGGCTACCCCACCGCTGGCTGGCAGAAGAATTTTCGGGCGACCGAGATCAATTTGTCCGACATCATCTGCAGCATTTTCTTTTCCCGGGAGTGGCCACCCGTACCAGCTTGCAGAAACAATAATACTTTCATTTCCACGTATAAGGGCCTCTCTGGCCTGAGGCGATAAATCGACCTGAACCTGCATAAGTGGTTTTTTCTGAAGAGTTTCAGGTACAGTGTTTTTCTGCGCACACCCGATGATGAACAGCACGGGAAGCAGGGAAAATAAATAACGTCGTTTCATGATTTGCACCATTCCTGTAATTACCCCTCAGTACACCTGCCGGGAAAACTAATCATCACGGGCATTGTCAAGATCGGCCTCTGCACGCTCCAGCTTTTTGCGAAGCTCCTTAACCTTACGCTCTTTTTGTCGTATGTCATCTTCATCGCTGTATTGCCAGGATGGATCCCTGCAGTTCCTTTTTACCTCTGATAAGGCGCGTTCCAGACCTGCAAGCTCATGTGCGTTATTGTATTTTTTCGCATAGCTCATCTGACGCTGGATGACCTCTTTTCTCTGCTCACAGCTCTGGTTTTTTGCCACGGCCTCTGTGAGGGTGCAGCCAGCGGCTGCCAGTACGAGGGTAAGGGAAAGTATTTTTTTCATGCGCAACTGTTATCTCCATTGAGGCTTGCGGGCATTATCCATTTATTGTGCAGGGAATTAAATTATCACAATCCGGTAAAGATTTCTTTGCTGTGCTGAAAATCTGAATGTTGCACCCTGTGTGGCTCCAGTCCACGCAGGAGTGCAGGTCATGAAAATTCCCTTATTGCTGACGCTATTCCCTCTGCTGATGCCGGCATCGGTTGACGCCGGTACGGTACTGTATACCGATTCTCACCATCCCCCGCGCAACGCGGATGCGTCAGTGGCCGTCATTTATCTTGACGGTTCGGAACAGCTGCAGGCGCAGATATTCGGGGTACTGCCCTCTGACCCGGATGAGGCAGCGCGCCAGGCGAAAGCCATTATCCGCTCACCGCAGTGGCGGGAGCACGAACGGCAGCTGACGACCGCCTGGCGAGCCGTGGTCCGCGCCCGGGAACTGGGGATTAAAAAACTGCCGGCGGTGGTGTTTGATGACCACGATGTGGTATACGGCACGGCCGACGTGGCGCAGGCAGTTGCCCTGCGCACGCAGGGAGGATGGTGAGATGCGGTCCGTTTTCTCTTGTGTGGCCTGCGGGCAATGCCCTGGCTCATCACACCTTAACCTCAGAACGCTCAGCGTCGCCCTCATGCTGTCGGCCGCCAGCGTACCGGCCGCGACGGCGGCGCTCAACAGCGCGCAGATTGTCGCCAGCGCCGTGTCACAGTCCTGCATCAGCTGGCGCGTCAGCGGCATCTGCTACTGGCTGTTCTGCACGCCGTTTGGCTGCAAGGTGCGCACCTCGGTCAAAGTGACCCACTTTATTCCGCAGGCGGTGGTGTCGGTCTACCACGCCCCGGGCGGCAATCCTTGGCAGGAAATGGCGATGGTCAGCCAGAGCACCGGCGGCCTGGAGAACAGCATTACCGGTGCGCTGGCGGGCGTGTCTGCCGGCGGCGGCAACAGCGCGCTGAAAATGCCCGGCCAGCGTAAAACTAACCTCCATTTCAAATATGCCGATGCCTTCGGCCATCCGGCGACCTCTTTAATCGGTGGCAGCATCTCCGGCTACTCGTGCCGCAGTGCGGCAACACCGTTTGTTCCCTATTTCCTCAGCACGCTGGACAGCCTGGTATGGCGCAGCGGCATGCCGGAGTCGCTATATCCGGAAGCGCTGATTCCGGGGCAGCGCGAGCTGGGCAGTCAGGCTGCTGCGAACATGTGGGGCAACGTCTATCCCCGCTCGGGGTTTGTTACTCAGGTTGATGATGACAAGGCGGGGGCCCTGGTGGCGCAGCGCGTGGCCGACATTATTACGCGTACCGGTCAGCCCCACGTCTATCAGCCGCTGACGGGTCAGCGTTCAGAAGGCTACTGGCCGCCGGATGCAGTTAAAGAGAACACCGGAACCCGCAACCACAAATGGCAGCGCTTGTCGCCGCAGCTCAGCCCGTCCTGCGCGGTATTTCCTGATGGCGAACATCCGGCTGCTGCCGATGCGAACGCCGCCTTTGCCCTGTGGCAGCCCTACAGCTGCTGCCAGCGCCGCGGGCAGCGCTTCCTCTACAGCTCCGACTATTAACGGAGTCATAACTATGGTGATGAAAAACACAAATAATGGCGTATGCCGGGGGCGATGCAGCCTGTCGCCCCGGGCTGTTGTGATGAGCGGCCTGCTGTTCACTGTAATCAGCAGTGGCGCATTTGCAGATAACAATGAGGGGAGCGGCAGGCTGTTTGACGTGTCGCTACCGCAGGTGAACGACAGCAATATCGGCTACGGAAAAAACGCCAGCGGTGCGGTGTCGGACAAGCTGTTTTACTCGCTGGGCGGTGGCTCGGTGATTTCCCAGCCGCCAACGCGCAGCAATATGCAGCGCCTCGGCATGAACCTGGGCTGGAGCTCGGATTTGATGTGCGGCAACTTCGACTTGAAAACCACCGTTGGCAACCAGCTCAACGGGGTGACGGACGGATTTAAAAGCCTGATGGGCAACGTTATCCAGGGGGCAACCGGGGCGGTGGCCAGCCTTCCCGCGATGATTATCCAGCGTGCCAACCCCGGCCTGTATGAAATGCTGAGCAATGGGGTGCTGCAGAGCGGCATCGCCTTCGACAAGGCGCAGCTCAACTGTCAGAACCTGTCGAAGCGCATGGTGGCGATGAGCGACAGCGCCGGCTGGAGCCAGGCGGCGGCGATGGAGGAGGTGAAAAGCCTGGTGAACAGCGGCGACACGGACGCGGTGCGCTCGATGAACGCCACGGAAAAGGTCACCGGGCAGTCGGGCCAGACCTGGACCGGCGGGCAGAAGCGCGGCGGTGCAGGCCAGCCCGCCATCAAACCCACCCATGACCTGGTGGCCGCCGGCTACAACATGATGAACAGCCAGCCGGTGACCAGCACCGCCAGCGTCACCGGCGACAGCTGTACCGGCGGTGCCTGCGCGAAATATGCCAGCAGCGAAGCGGCGGCTGCCGCCGTGGTGAAGGTGCTGGGCGACACCTCGCTGCGCACCTGTAAAGACGCGGCGCAGTGCACCAGCGGTGACGGCACCGAGCAGGCGGGCAGCACCGTGGCCGGTACCGGCTTTGCCCCGATGCTGGAAGAGGCAACGAAAGCCAACAACGAGCAGCTGGCCCGGCTGGTCAACGGCGCTGAGAAACCTACCGCCGCTAACCTGGCGAAGCTGAAAACCGGCAGCCTGGGCGTCACTGCCGGGGTTATCCGCGCCCTGCAGCGCGACCCGGACAACGCCGCGCTGGTTGCCCGCCTGGCCAGCGAGCTGGCGCTGGCCGACACCATTGAAACGGCGTTTATCATGCGCCGGATGATAACCACCGGCATGTCAGAGCCAAACGCCGCGGCGCTGAAGTCAGCCACCGAAGAAGGCACCCGCCGCATTGAGGCGCTGGACCGGGAAATCACCGCGCTGAAGAACGAGATGGAGATGAAACGCGAAATCGCCCGTAACGCAGTGCTGACCATCATTGAGCGGGAGAACAACCGCGCTGACATGAACCCGCAGCGCCAGGCGACCGACAATACGGATACCCGGTTTAATCAGCTTGCCGTGCCTGAAGGGGGCAAATAATGACAGGGATAACTGAAATGAGTAAATCAAAAACAGGCAGCAGACAACATCCGTCCCGCCGGACCAGATGGTTCGGTTACAGAGCCGGGCGCGTGCTGAAGCTGTCTGCCCTGCTTGTGGCCATGATGGTCATTACGCTGACCATTGCCCACTGGGGTATTGGTCATCCGCAGGAGAGCGCCACGCTGCGCGACTGGATGCACAGTACCCGCCACAGCTGGCTGGCGTGGCGGTTTGCACTCTATGCCGCGCTGGCATGGGGCTTCCTGAGAATCTGGCAGTCCCCGGGCTGCCGGCCGGAGTATAAAGCGCCGCTTCGACGCATGGCCATCGCCAGTGCGCTGTTTATCCTGACGTGTGAATACGCGCAGCTGAGCGACGGAGGAACACCGTCATGATGA
Organism: Cedecea sp.; assembly: GCF_036500665.1. Taxonomy (NCBI): domain Bacteria; kingdom Pseudomonadati; phylum Pseudomonadota; class Gammaproteobacteria; order Enterobacterales; family Enterobacteriaceae; genus Cedecea; species Cedecea sp. The sequence goes on along the minus strand of NZ_DASYBS010000141.1, from coordinate 11,650 downwards.
CCAACAGCTATCTGGAATACTTCCTGACGTTGCTCGGCTGGGTGGTGAGTAACGGCCTGTGGAGCGTGCTGCTGAGCACCGGGCTGTTTGTGCTGCCGATGGTGTTTAAGGTGGCGGGTATCTGGCTGAAGGTGCGGGAGGAAGGTGACGACGAAGGCAATAAAGGCATGCTGTCGCTGCCGCGCATCGAGAACCTGCTGTACGGCGCATTCTTTGTGATGATTGCCTGCTGCGTGCCGCTGCTGAACGTCAGCCTGGACACCCTTAAGTATGACGGCAGCCGTGCGGCGACCTGCGGCACCTGGACCCCGAAGCCGCCTGGGGACACCGGGTATGCAAACATCGTCTCCAGCCTGAACGGCCAGACGGCAAAGGTGCCGGTATGGTGGATGGTGGTACACAAACTCTCAAAAGGGGTTACCCAGGCGGCGGTGGCCACCATTCCGTGCCGTCCCGACCTGCGGCAGGTGCGCTTTGAGGTGCAGCACAGCCGGGTAAACAATCCGGCGCTGGCCGCTGAGCTGCAGGATTTCACTAACGACTGCTATGCGCTGGCGCTGTACACCTGGAAAAACCGAGACCAGGGGCAGACCACCGACAAAAGCACACTGCGCGATATCGAGTGGCTGGGGTCGAAAACCTTCCTGAACGGCAGCTATTACAGCAGCCTGCAGTCGAAAACGCCACGCGCCAGCTTCCCGTGGAATGAGGCGCGGGACAGCGGGCGACCGAATACCGGACGGGGCGGCTATCCTTACTGCAGTGAATGGTGGTCAGCCGCCGATACCGGCCTGGAAGCCCGGGTAATCAAACAGGTTGAGCCGGACGTCATACTGCGCATGTCGGCGGCAGTGAAAATGATTGGCCATGGTACTGAGGATTACCGCGAGGCAATGGTGCGTCGCCTGGTGAGCCCGGTCAACCTGACCGTCTCCCAGGGCGGTCACGCCTATGCCGGTTATGGTGGCAACGCAGACTTTACGCTGGATAACGCCGTCACGCGCGTGGCCGCGGTGGGTGGCACTGCGCTGGGTAGCCTGGCGGCCTGGCCGGCCTTTGACTCCATGCGTCAGGCGCTGCCGATGGTTCAGGCCATCCTGCTGATGGCGGTTTACGTGATGCTGCCACTTATCCTGGCATTTGCGGCCTACGAGTACAAAACCGTGATCACCGTGACCTTCGTAATATTCGCGCTGAACTTCCTGACGTTCTGGTGGGAGCTGGCGCGCTGGCTGGACAGCTGGCTGCTGACGGCACTGTTCAGCTCGGACTCGCACAGTCGCTGGAATGTGGCTGGATTTCAGAACAGTTCAGATGATCTGATTATGGAACTGGTGATGGGGACGATGTTTATTGTGTTGCCGATGCTCTGGCTTGCTGCATTTTCATGGGCAGGAATACGAATTGGAGAACTTGCCCGCATGGTTTCTGATGGAACTTCTAAACCTCAGCAAACGGGCGGGCTTGTTGGTGACGCAGCGGCTTCAAAAGTTGCTTCGGGAGGAAAATAGTCAAGAACCTGTTGAACCATCCGATCCGTTAGAACCATTAGAGCCATAATTACTGTTATGGCTTTTTTCTTCCCAATTAGTCACTTTTACATTTACAGTTGGTCTTAACAATTCCATCACAGAAGGCAGCAGTAAGAATGCCCAAACAAACAAAACTCCAATAGTTAATAGTAACCCTCCAGCCAAGCAACTAACGGCAGATACGGCGACTAAACAAGCGATAGGTACATGACCAATCCATGCTGGCAGCTTGTGATTTTTCGCCCAAGCCACACACAGCCGATCCCACGTTGAGACAACCTTTTTCAGACGTTTCCAGTATGTAGCTGCTTTCTGCCCGCGAACGTAAGCCTGCTCATTGCTCTCCAGCATATTGACAATCTCCATTCTTTCTGTGGGGGGGGGGGTCTTTTATAGACGAAAAAATGAACTTATCGCCTGATGATAGGCGATTAATGCATCAGTTTCTACTGGTTCACACAAGGAAAGGGCGATGTTCAGAAAAAAATCTTGTTCGCGTGTATGGCACCTGTTTTGGTTACAGCATGTTCGATGGAAGAAATTACCGCAGTTAATAAAAAAATCAGTGACGCAGCTCACTCCCTGTCAGCGGGTGGACTGTCCAGTGGCAACAATAATGATGGCGGTATGCCCTGGATGACAAAAGCCGGTAACAGTGGCCCACGACAGGATGCCCGACATGATTATCGCCTGCCTGTTGATGTGGATACGGCTGCTGCGCGGTTGAAGCGACGTTATCAATTTATTTCCAGCCAGGAGCTGGAAAGCCTGCGCAACCGTAACAATCTGGAGTGCTGCGGCGATTGATGAAGCGCACTCTGTCTGGGAAGCTATGCCCGGTAGTTATTATAAGATGGGGCATGACTGGAATGATTATGACCGCCTGGTTGTTGAATTAGAAAAGAATGGTACCGGCAGTCGGCTATATATTACATACAGCTCACCTTCGAAGAAACGTCTGGAAAGTAACGAGTTGAAAGATCTGATGTTACAAATCAAGCAAGTTGCTGAAGGCGAAATTAACTCATAATTAATATGGGGGCACCTATGGATTTATTACACTCCAGATTTTATCCTGCCTGTTTTAACGCTTTTAAGATAAAGAGCAAACGACAGACCTTGATTGTTGTGAAAAACTGGTTTGGTGTTTCTGATAAGGTGAGTGAAGATATAAAGAATGCAAAGAGATTAAAATCCGTCTGCCATAAAGGATGTTCAAGATGTTGCTATCTTCACGTATCTCTGATTGCGCCTAGCGTGTTTTATATAGCTGAAAAGCTGAAAGAGGAATTTAGTTGCTCTAAATTATTTTTTATACGTAAAAATCTTAATAAAAGAGCAGGATTGGTGTCTGAATATAAAAAAGATAACTATAGAGCCCGATGTGTCTTTCATGGTCGCCAAACCGGGCAATGTGTTATTTATGATTATCGACCAGAACCATGCAGGCGTTTTTTTTTGCAGTCAATAACACACAATGTATTGAAAGTCATGGCTCACCAGAACAGGATGGAACTGTCTGGTATGAAACCGGTTTAATTTCGACAATTCTTTCCCTTGCTGCACATAAAAATAATTTGTATATAGATAGCCATGAAATGAGCCGGTCATTATTCCTTGCCCTGGAAGAGCCGGCTTTGTTTAAAAGATGGCTAAGTGGAGAAAGAAATATTTTCCCTGGGGTGCCATGGGAAAATTATCACCAGCATATAAAAAATGCAGAATCGATTATCGAGATAAAACAGGGATGATCTAATGATAAATATTGACGCCAGCCAGCCTAAATTGCTACGCTATTCTCGTTGTAATGTTGTCATACGACAACCATCCAATGTCTCAGCACTCTGTGAGAGGCGCCTTCGGGTGAGTGCCATCCAATGTTTCATGTGACCTGTGAGAAACGCCTTCGGGTGGTCACAAAATCCTCGTAGCCAGGAAGAGGATGCCCCAGTGGCGGTACCTCTGCTAAACCTTTGAGAGCAGGGATCATCCTACGATGATGAAGGTTTCTTAATAACTAATCAGTCCCCACCCGGGACGTTTCCTTTCACAATCAACGTATCTTTCTACGTTTCCATGCAGCAAAGCACGTAACGACGGACTGGACTGCTTCAACATTCTGATTATTTTAATCTTTTACAACGTCTCGCTGACGATGCAACTTTTGAACGCACGTATAAGGCCATTGGGTACATTTGGCCGCTTACGTGAGTCTCATCAGGAGAAGAGGAGCGTGCGTCACTTTCGTCGGAGTAAAACGACGACAAAGTGACGCGCGCAGCGCATACGAATCAGAGCACTGTTCACGCGTACTGGCGTCCAGTTTGTTAACAACTGACAACGTGACCCGACGTGATAAAACGCTTTGACCGCTTTTGAGCTGAATGTTTGCCCCTGTAGGGCTACGTCTCAAAACCTTTCAACTACGGCTTATGACAATCAGTCAGCGCTTTTTTTATTATTTATTAAGGAGATAATTAACGCGATATCGATGGCAACGTCCTGTGAGGGGGACGTTGGGGGCGACCTGAAAACAGGTACAGCGAAAGCTGCGATCAGTATGCAACTCTGATTTGACACCTCCCGATACCTCAACATCTTGCATTTCCCGATGCACAGATATCCGTTAAGCCGCAGGAAGCGCAATTCAACAGCCGTGCCATCGGGGAAAACAACGTGTTGTCCAGTAAAGAGACGGTATTATGTCAAGACGGGAAAAACTACTTAAGCGCGATCTGGTCAATCTCATCAGGAAGACCGGGGGGAGTTTTAAAAAAATCTCAGATTACACGCTTATCGTGGAACGGCTGTCTTCGCGACTTGCAGCGATGAACGTCCAAATCAGTTCTGCGGAACAACTGAAAGTCAGACATATTGAAATGTATATAGCCAGTCGACGTAATGATGACGGCATTTCAAAGAGAACAGGGCAAAATGAAATGTCGGCTATACGTTGCATGCTCAATAAAGCAGATAAAACATTGATGGCAGATCCCCGTCACGAGCGGTTAAGTAATAAAGCTCTGGGGCTTTCCGGGGCCAGCCGTAAAGGAACAAAAGCATCCATTTCTGATGAGCGTTACAGAGAGATCCTTGCCAGGATCGAAAAGAAGGATCGTGGTGTGGCCGCAGCTGCCAGATTATCCCGTTATCTTGGTCTGAGAAATGAGGAAGCGGTACAATCGGTCAAATCGCTGCAGACCTGGAAAAAATCACTCGACAAGGGTGATGATAAACTAAAGGTAATTTTTGGCACTAAAGGAGGGCGGGCCAGAATGACAACGGTCGTTCAGCCTGAGAAAGTGAAGGAAGCTGTTGAAGCGGCACTTGCATATTCCAGAGAGCATAACGGTAAGTTGATAGATAAACCAGGCCTTAAATCTTCTCTTGATTATTATATTAATGTGCTCCGTCGGGATGGCGGTTTAAAAGGGGGGATGGAAACTCCTCATAGTTTTCGTTACAGTTATGCCAGAGATGCCATGCAATATCATCTCAGATGTGGATTTAATGATGAAGAATCTCTTGCGTTAACGTCGATTGATTTGGGGCACGGCGATGGCCGGGGAACATATATTAAGAATGTATATTATCAGTCAGGCGATAACTGACTCTGATTATTCCAAAAGAATCTTCAGGGTAGTGACTATTATTGCCACCTATAAACCCGTCGAGTATTTCCAGTACGCGAATGCACATGGTCTCATCAAAATATCCAATGTGACATTCGCAAATACTACAATTTAGCTTCTGGCATAACCACAGACATGCTTGATTACGGGATGTATTTTCTTTTTTCCGGATATAGTCAAACTTCAGATGTGCCTTTTTTCTCAGTTCGCGTAGATTGCTTTTAGCAGGTGTGCCCATTGGTCTCCCTGAATTTTTTGACAACTAACGCATGCTTTACAGGTACGGCAAATTCAGTAATATTTATTGTATTTAAAATAGTCAGGTTTGAAATGTATTTGCGAGCCCTTTGCCAGTAATACATTATTAATTACAATAAGGGAAAATAACTACAAGTCGGAGAACTGCAATATTGAGTGCGGAATGGTTCAGGCTTCAGTAATCAGTTTTTGATGCCCGGCATGGGTAAAGATCTTTCTGAGGGTTTCTAACTCAATTTGCATTTCTGTAAAAATAGGCTAAATACTTTATACCCCTTAATCAGGGGGAGGCGTTACTGGTTTAACGATATGTCAGTAAAGTGACACAGGTTAATGAAAAAATCGCTTGTAAAACAGGAGGTATCTGTTAGTCAGAGGATATATTCGATTGATGCATTGCGTGGGATGATTATGCTTGTCATGTTGCTTGATCATGTCCGAGGTCTTTTTTATAGTAAAAAAACCCTCGCTTATCCAATTAACGTGGATACGACAGAGCCTTTTTTATTTTGGACCCGCTGGATATCACATTTTTGCGCGCCAATATTCATTTTCCTTACTGGGTTGGCGACATGGTTATATCACCAGAAATATCAAAACATACAAGCAACCCGGCTATTTTTACTCAAGCGCGGTGTTTTTTTGATTATGCTCGAATTTGCAGTGTGCAATTTTTATTTTCTTTATTACAAAAGTTACACAATGCAACTACAAGTGATATGGGCAATTGGTGTTAGTATGATCATCCTCTCCGGGTTGTTATTATTTCCCCGAGTGATTCAACTGCTTCTGGTAATCTGCCTGACGGTTTTACCCTATATTGTCGTACAGATAAACATACCTGATATCTTGTGGCTACGCGAAATCTGGATTGTACTTTATCAGGTTCCTGCTGTATTGCACTTGACTGACACCATAACTATAGACGTACTATATCCGGTCCTTCCCTGGATTGCCGTTATCTACGGTGGGTATTTGCTGGGACCGGTGTTCGCAAAAAACAGCTCTCCTTCCTGGCGAACTCGCATGTTATGCGCTATTGGTGGCGCAATGATACTCATCTCTATTATACTGCGGCTGCTTAATCGTTTTGGCGATTCTAACCCCTGGACGATGTCTGCTGATACTATCCGAATGGTTATGTCTTTCCTTAATTTTAGCAAATACCCACCTTCAGTCGATCTTTTGCTGATCACTATTGGGACAGGGTTGCTATTGCTGGCCGCTATTGAGAGTGTTTCTAAAAACGCAAACAGGCTTATTAGCCCATTCATTGTGCTGGGTAGTGTTCCGTTATTTTTTTATGTGTTACATCTTTATATTATCCTTGGCGCATATCTCTTGGCTGATTTATTTGTGGGCGGGATAGCGAGAAGCGTTGAGCTTATTACCGTCTGGTTTATTACCCTTGCTCTCTCTTTGGGGTTATATCCTTTTTGTAAACGCTTCTCTGATCTTAAACGCAGCAGTAAAAAGCCGTGGATGAGTTATCTTTAACATTTTTTATAGCATGTTAGCTGCTCTAATATTCTGGGACGGACGGGGATATTAGAGCCTATAGATATAATAAAACGTATCAGCCGCAGCTCACTCAGGGCTGCGGCTTTTTATAACGCTAAATGTTGGTAAATCGTCTTGACACTGATCTTAAGTGGTTTGAAAATGAACAGGCTTACCTGTTGTCCCCGGACAACCAGCTAATGCTTCAGCAGTCTGTGAGAAGCGCCTTCGGGTGACTGCCAGCCAAAGTTTCAGCGGTCTGTGAGAAATGCCTTCGGGCGATCGCCAATAGCCTCGTAGCCTGAAAGAGGAGGCCCATGTGGCGGCACCCCAGTTAAACCTTTGAGAACAGGGATCACCCAGCGGTGATGAAGGTTCCTTAAAACTCCGGCATTCGCCGGTTTATTACCCCCCAGGGAGACGTCTTCCCTGCCGGGCAGCAGTTTCTCTGCCATTCAGGAGAAAACTGTATGCCCACATTTCGTACCTCTGTCAGAGACTTTTTCACTGAACTGAAAGCGCCCGGTGACGTTATCCGTTCATTGTTTACGCGCTTTGTGGCCAGTAATCCGCATGTGGTGGCGTATTTCCGTCGCACCGGCTGGTTACGCTCTGCCAGCGGGATTTGTCATTTCTACCCATCTATCTGGTTTGATGGTGAGCTGTTCCACGGCGTGGTTTATCTGCATCGGGGAACTGAACCTGAACCATCAGTGCAGACGGCGCAGATTGTCTGGCGTTGTCAGCATACCCGCTGGCGTGATGCACATCGTGCGGCTAGGCAACAGGCCATCAGGCTGGTTACGCTGAAAACTATGTTCTGATTATTTCAGAATTCTTCAACGACTTTACCCAATGGGAACCCCTTTCCCGTCGGGCAGGGTGTTTCCCTTTTTTTAACAGGAGAAATACCCATGAAAACTTTAACCCTCAGCCGGTCGGCGTCACTGTGGCACCTTATGTGGCAGGCACTTATGCGAATACGCCTGACGCAGAGTGCTCCATCCTGCGTCGGCGAATGGTTCCATAACCAGTGCGGCACTTACAGCGTCCGCGCCCGCGTGTTTCCTCTTGATAACGGGAAATGGGGTGCAGAACTGGTGAGCCGCACCGGCACTGCCGGTTGTCGTCAGACAACGTATGAGCGCCCTGCCACTGTTTTTACGGGTCGCCGTCAGGCGATGCGTGAAGCGGAGAAACAGGCGAAACATCTGGCCACGCTGCGTTACCGTTATGGCACACCGCAGACGCGGTAGCGGTTAACGGTTTAGCTGCACACCCTGAAGGGGATTTATTTCCCGTCAGGGAGATAAATCCCCTTTTTTACTGACTGAAGGGGATTTTTCTGTGACACAACAAACTGTTAATCCTGAACACGAAGTGGAGCCTTCACCGGACATCATCCTGGGGAGCAGCCGCGAACGGGGCCCTCTGGTGGAGCTGCATAATTTTCCTGCGCTGCTGCACTGGATTAGCCTGAAAGTGGTGACCACTGTAGAAGATGGGGAGCCGGTTTTCTTATCGCGTAATCATCTTGCGTTACTGCGCAACGATATCCGCACTGGTCAGTTTCCGTCGTCTGGTGGCAGCCCGGCCTGCGTTCCGGGCGAGCCGCTCAGCATGGAGCTCCAGCTGATTGCCCTGTGGGCGGCGCACTGTACCGCCACGCTGGACTTTGAGCGGGATGTGGTGTTTTTCATCGCAACCTGGTAATAACCAGCGAAATTTATCTGACTGACACACCCTGCAGGCGTTTTGCCTGCAGGGTGTGCTGAACCAGCACTGACCGTACCGGCAGCGTTTCCTGCCCCCGTGAGGGCATCGTTCCTCACGGGATGGTGCCCTCTTTTTTTTGTTAAAAGGAGTCATCACCATGTCGAACTGGTGCAACAATCGCTTGATCATCACCGGGCAGTCCGTGTTTGTGGACGAATTTCAGCAGTGGGTAAATGGCTGCGTGGTACCTGATTATCGCCATGCCATTCAGCAGAGCTGCCGCCTTTTTCTGGCAGGCTGCGCCGGGATACTGAAAACGGTGACGGTGAAAGCGGGTGCTTACGCCCCTTATCCCGGTTTGCTGACGCAACCGGGGATTGCCTCACAGGAAAATCTCGCCTTTGAACAATGGTTCGGTCTGCTGAAAGCGGATGTGCCGCTGACGACGGAAAAAATCCGGCTGACAGAACGACTCTACCGTCAGTCGGGTATTGACGCGGTGAAGTGGGAAAACATTCCTGCAGTGGCACGGGAGCGTATAGCGGACGTGCTCACCCGCCAGTATGCCGACTGGTTTGGCCTCACCGGCTTAAGTGCTGCAGTTGATGCCGGCAGCTGCTGGGAACGCCTTGGGGTGATGCCGGAGCATACCGCGCCGTGCGATATGCTGATGCTCATCCCGACCCGTCTGGCGACCGAGCTGAACGGGGCCGGCGATTTGCTGCGTGACGTGCCGACAAGGGCTGAACTGTATGGCCGCCAGTATGGTGTTGAATGGCCGTCTGGCCATAACGCCGGGTGCGTTCGCGACAGTATCAATACGCTGACGGTGCACTTTGACTCGCCGTGGTATCCGCCAGCCGGCGAGGTCATCATGGTCCTGTCAGAGAAGTTCAGCTGTCAGGTCGAACATAGCTGGCACATGCCGGACGCGCAGCGCAGTGGTTACGACCGCTACGACCGCGGCGAACACGTTGACAGTGGGCGAATAACGGCCGATGCGCACGGAGGAGAGGTTATCAGCCTGACCTGCTCCGGCGGGGAGTCAGAACCGGTTCCCTCCGGCGCAGCAGCCGGTTAATCATGGTCTGCTGACTGACGTATGACCACCGCTGACAACGGTGGTCTTTTTTCATATAACGACAGTATTTACACCCCCGGGGGAACACCGTTCCCCCGGCCGGGCTGCGTGTTTCCCTTTTATAAATGGAGAACTCGCATGACCGGCATGACTGACTATGAGAAGGCTTTTATTACGCTCTTTAACCAGACGGCCCGCTACCACCACCGGCATAAGGTATTTGAGGATTTTGTCAGCTGCAGCGTTATCGCGCTGGAAAACCGGCTCTGCTTCAGTGAGGAACGGGAGCGTAAATACCTGCGGATTGCAGGCAGCTATCAGAAACCGGATATGAACCGCATGGCGCAGTTGCTGGCACACGTAGTTAACGGACTGCAGGCTGGCTTCTGTGACTTTCTGGGGCAGGCTTTTATGCAGCTGGATCTGGGCGATAAATACCGCGGCCAGTTTTTCACACCCTGGGATGTCTCCGTCATGATGGCTTCCGTGCTGCTGGGCGATGTGAAGACGCTGTTTAAGCAAAAAACCTTTATCACCCTCAGCGAACCCGCATGCGGTGCCGGTTGCATGGTGCTGGCTGTTGCAGATACCCTCAACCAGGCAGGCTATGCATTACACCGCCATCTGTGGTTTTCAGCGACCGACGTTGACCCGCTTGCCGCAGGGATGGCGTACATCCAGCTGTCACTGTGCGGTGTGGCGGGTGAAGTGGTGATTGGCAACTCACTGATGAATGAACGCCGGCGGATACTGTATACGCCTGCTCATTATTTTGGGAACTGGGCTTATCGCCTGAAAGCAAGGGAGAAGGGTACAGGTAGTGTTATGATTTAACTACAGAAGGTTAACTGTTCAAAATAGGTATCATCCGGCTCTGCCGGGTGATACAAGGGGTTAACTCAACTTATACTCCATGAGTATGCGTGTGGCTGAAAAAAAACCATTTTCTGACAGACCCTTAGCTCACGCTGCAGCGTACTACTGTTCGGTGAATCACCTGAAAAACCGTAAATCTCAGTGGGCAATATGACTGCAGATAAAATCTGCTACCTTGATACGCCGAACCGCTGGCGGCACATAGCTACCCTAGACCATTCGGTTCCAGAGTTTGTACAAATTTCCCACGAGGTTCTTATCGAATTCTTCTATCAATTGACCATTGGCTCTAACGCTGCCTTGGTTGGCTTTTAGCTCCTTGTACCCGCTCCAGACAGCCTGTCTGGATAACGCAAATCGCCCTTCAGGATCGACTGGTGGTGTATCGTGCGGCGTAATCAGGTGCGGATTTAAATATTGAACCGGGTGCCCATGCCGTTGCCATGGAATTTTAAGCGCTGGAGAAATTAGTTTCTCAACGCTGTTAACCGCACGCCAAAAAATCAGCCCGACATGTTCGCCTGGCTGATTTATTTTCACTTTTTATCAATGATTAAAGCGCGTTAATTTTGCTCAGAATATCTTTCTTTGCCTGCTCCCTTTTGGATTCGTCCTTCGCCAGCGCAGGCTGCAGTTTCAGCGCCGATTCCAGCTTCTCTCCCAGCGTCGGAGTACCTTCAATCCACGCGTTAGTTTCAGCATCGCCAATCACTTTCGCCACGATGGTGGCGGCCACCGGATAAGTTTGCACATCAATCCACGGTGTATCCAGTGAGAAAGCCGGGGTTGAAGAGACGACCGTTACCGGCACTTCAGCGTGGATATCGCGGGATGAGCTACCAATTCGTAATGTAAAGCGGCCAGGCTCCAGCAGCCAGGCATTGTTATCTTCGTCGAAATAAGAGAAAGCACGTTTATCCAGTTTGAACGACACCTGCTTCTCTTCTCCCGCCGTCAGTTTGACTTTTTCGAACGCTTTCAGCTCCTGATAAGGCCGATCCAGACGAGAGGCATTATCGTGAACGTAGAGCTGAACCACTTCCTGGGTGGCGATG
>NZ_DASYBS010000140.1:0-1848 GCF_036500665.1 Cedecea sp. | reverse complement strand
CCGGTAACTTCGATATTGTTACCGGCCTGCATGCCCAATGCATCTCCTGCGCGGATCACGGCAATATCACCGACTTCCGTACGCGAGCGCGTCAGCGTCAGGCCACCCTGGGTCCCGGTGGCATCCCACTGGCGGGCCTGAGTTTTATTGATAATGCTGCCGTCCTGGCTTTCAAGCTGAACCCGCTGCCCACTGATGGTCGAGCCGATATTGCTGATATCACCAATAGCACTCAAACTCAGCCCATCGTTAGCGTTGATCATCCCCTGATTAAGATTGCTGATGCTTGTCTGGCTGTTGACGTTCAGCCGTTCACCGCCCTGTAGCGTGCCGGCGTCGTTGCGAATGCTGCCACCGTTCAGGTTAACCTTGTTGCCGGCAATCACGCTGCCGCTCAATGGGGCGACGTCACCTTTGGCCAAATAGAGTTTGGGTGCCAGCACCGTCTGGCCATTGACCGTCACCTTCTCCCACCAGACGATACTGTGCTCCAGCTGTGAAACCTGTGCCGGTGTCAGGCTGATGCCAAACTGCAGCTTCAGGCCGCTCTGCGCCCGTGCCGCGTTGTCGATCAACTGCTGCATCTGCGCCAGATCGGATCCGACGCCGTTAAGATAGCGCTGGCCGGTTTGGCTGAGCATCGCATTGCTGATGTAACGGGTATCGAACGCCGCGTCCCCGAGGAAACGGTAGTCGTAATCCGGGTTTAATTTCAGGCGGTCGAGGAAATAGGCCGAACCGATAAACTGCTTTTCATCGGTGAAACGGCTGTCGCTTTCACGCGGGGCCGTGCCCGGCTGTTGGCCCAACATGGCATAGAGATCGTTGAACAGGCTGCTGTCCAACTGCCCCAGACCGTCCAGTTTGGGGTTGGTGGTGATCAGATAGGGGCTGCTCGGGTCTTCAGTGACGACAAAGCGGCCATTGCCACCGCTTGGCAGTGGGTAATCTGACAGGTCTACGGCGTTATTGCCGAGTGACCCGAGAGCATCTTGAAGATTGTCTTTCCACTGTGGCGAACCAAAGACCACACTTTGATCCTCTGCCAGCGCCTGCTGTTGCACACCACTGACAGTTTCCGGTTGCTGTAGGCTGTCCAGCGTTGGCCGCACCAGAGTGTGGCTGAGGCTACCCGCGTTCGGGGTCAACGTAGTGTTGCCGATATCGTCGCTAAAGTTGGCGTTGACCGCTCCACCGGCCTGAATAACCGAACGATAAACACCGTCGTCGGTGCGTACGGTGCGTACGTCACCCTCAGCTGTATAAACAACATAATGGGATTTTATTTTGCTTAACGCATAGTCATTAATCGGCTGTAAGGAGGAGACCTTATAGTCTGGTTTTGATTTCGGCAATTCGCCGGTTTTATAGGTCTGATAACGAGTTTCGGTGCCTGACTGCCAGGATTGGTTATTCAGTGTGCCACCAGATAGGGTCACATTTCCGTTAGCCAAGATATTACTTGCGAGGTTATCCAGAACTTGTGCTGAAACGTCCAGATTCTTACCAGCCGCAATACGCCCTGCATCACCATTGCTAGTTACCGAAATTGTGGACGTTGAAAGAGCGAGTTCTTTAGTTTTATCAAAAGGGGCGGCGTAGGTGTACACAGTAGTGATCTCTCGCCCAGCATCTCCCGCTAACTGCCGCTTTTCTGTCACGGTGTAATAACCCAACTCCCCTTTTTCAAAGAAATCTAACGGTACCTTGGCCGTGGCACCGTTCAGCCAGTCGTATTTTTTGGTCAGATCTTCCTGCGTAACCGAGGTTTTAAGCCCATCGCGCTGATTAAGCAGATGTGCGGTGTTGATATAAATATCGCCGGTTTCAGTTTCGATAGTGCCGGAG
>NZ_DASYBS010000139.1:0-42059 GCF_036500665.1 Cedecea sp. | reverse complement strand
AGGGGAAGATTTGTCCCCGTCTCTCATCGGCCCCGGTTATGACCCAACTCAAGCGGGGTTGAGCTGTCGGGAACAGCGAAAGAGAGCGATCGTCGGGAACGAATCGCGAACGACCCCGAATGTTTGGGTGATAGCCGGTGGGTTTACCGCTTCAGCGGCGATGAGCTCGCCGGGCGCCGGGGCTGTCCGGGGGATGGCGTTATCCCCCGGACACGTTCACCGTACTCTGAACGTGCAGGGAAAACTGATCTACGGGTGAACGGAATAACTGCGGAGCGAGAGATCGCCCCCGGAAGATGTTGGAAGGAAAATGTGTATAAGATACAGCCCTCTGGGAGAGGGCTGGGGTGAGGATTGCCTTTCAGGCAGACTGAAAGCGCCTGCGATACTCCCCCGGCGACACGCCGAACCTGCCCTTGAACGCCGTTGAAAAATGGCTGTGATCGGCAAATCCCCAGCTATAACCAATGCCCGACAGCTTTTCGCTGTGGCTCGTCGTACGCAGCGCCTGGGCGCAGAGATCGAGCCGCCGGTTTTTGATGTACTGAGCCACCACCAGGCCTTTATCGGCAAACAGGCGATAGAGGCTACGCACCGACATCCCGGACTCGGCGGCAATCCACTCCGGGCGCAGGGTTTCCGACTGAATATGTTCGTCAATCAGCGTCATTACTTTTTGCAGATGGCGATCGCGCTTTGAATGCGGCAGGCTGTGCCGGGTCAGCGCCGGAGCAAGCAGACAGGCAATCGCCTCAAGCGTGGCTTCACTTTCTCCGCCGGTCAGGCCGTCGCTGCCCATACTTTCACGCAGCAGGCCGTGGCTGAGGCGGACCATCGGCATTTCGGCCGGGAGCCTTTGTGCGCAGGGGATTTCCCCCAGACGCAGGTGCTGCTCCAGCAGGTGGCGGGGCAGCAACAGCGAAACCTGCTTCGCCCCGTGCGTATAGGTAAAACAGCTGGGGCGTGAGGCGTCGATAAGCGTGATATCTCCCTGGCCGAGCACGGCCTGGTTTTCCCCTTGCTCCATCACGGCTTCGCCCTCCAGCTGGAAGACGGTATAGAACCAGGCGTCGTTGCTTTGGGCGACTTCGCGGCTTGTTCTCAGCAAACGAGCCTGGTTAATCCCTACCACGCTGAGTTTAATGGCATGGGCAAGATGCTCCCTCAGACTGCCGTGAAACCCTTGCTCCAGCGCCGCGCCCGAGAAACGACCACATGCGACATTCACCTTCTCCAGCCATTTTTCGAATCGCTCGTTGTGTTGTCTTTCCGCCATAGATCCTCACTTATTGCCGCCCGAGGCCAATAACTATAGGTAAATGCGATTCAAAAAAAGAATCATTATAGACATTTGTGTAGCGTGTCACAGCCAGCAAAGCGAATGTCAGCCGCAGAAAACCCTAACCTCAACATAACGCCTAGAATGAAGGGGTGCTACCCGATAATGACCTTGATAAGGAGATGCTATGATCGAGCCAGAAACGGTAAGCGTGCTTGGCAATGTGCGCCAGTTTCTTCAGCGTTCTCATGGGCTATATATTGATGGCCGCTGGCAAACGTCTAACAGTGAAGCACGTTTGCCTGTCTTCAACCCGGCGGATGGGCAACAAATTTCCAGTAGCGCCGATGCCAGCGCCACGGATGTTGACCGGGCGGTAACGTCTGCCTGGCGGGCCTTTAGCAGCGGCGTATGGGCCAACATGCTGCCCGCCGGGCGAGAAAGAGTCTTACTGCGTTTTGCGGACTTACTTGAGCAAAATATGGAAGAACTGGCGCAGCTTGAAACGCTGGAACAGGGCAAGTCCATCAACATCTCCCGCGCGTTTGAAGTCGGCTGCACCCTCAACTGGATGCGCTACACCGCAGGCCTGACGACGAAAATCAGCGGCAAGACGCTCGATGTGTCGATCCCGATGCCGGAAGGCGCACGCTATCAGGCGTGGACGCGCAAAGAGCCGGTTGGCGTAGTGGCGGGCATAGTACCGTGGAACTTCCCGCTGCTGATTGGCATGTGGAAAGTGATGCCGGCCCTGGCCACAGGCTGCTCTATCGTCGTGAAGCCTTCGGAAACCACGCCGCTGACGCTGCTGCGCATGGCGGAGCTGGCAACCGAGGCTGGCGTACCGGACGGCGTATTCAACGTGGTGACAGGCAGCGGCGCTGGCTGTGGCAAAGCGCTGACCGAACATCCGCTGATTGCCAAGGTCAGCTTTACCGGTTCGACCGCGACGGGAAAGGGCATCGCCAGAGCGGCGGCAGACAGGTTAACGCGCGTAACGCTGGAGCTGGGGGGCAAAAACCCGGCTATCGTGCTGAAAGATGCCGACCTGGCAATGGTCATTGAAGGCTTAATGGCGGGCAGTTTCCTCAATCAAGGGCAGGTGTGTGCCGCCAGCTCGCGGATTTATATCGAGGCGCCGCTGTTCGACACGCTGGTGAGTGGTTTTGAGCAGGCGGTGAAATCACTGCAGGTAGGGGCGGGCATGGATCCGGCGGCCCATATCAACCCGTTAGTTTCGAAGGTTCAGCAGCAAAAAGTAGCCGGATACCTTGCCCAGGCGCAAGAGCAGCGTGCGGAGCTGATTTCCGGCAACCCTGGCCCGCAGGGCAACGGCTACTACATTGCGCCGACGCTGGTGGTAAACCCTTCAGCCAGCCTGCGGCTCACCAAAGAAGAGGTCTTTGGCCCGGTGGTCAACCTCGTGCGGGTGGCGGATGCGGAAGAAGCGTTGCGGCTGGCTAACGACAGCGACTACGGCCTTACGGCGAGCCTGTGGACCAACAGCCTGCAGGCGGCAATGCAGTATACCGGGCGTATTCAGGCCGGTACGGTTTGGGTAAACAGCCACACGCTTATCGATGCAAATATGCCGTTTGGCGGCATGAAGCAGTCGGGTACCGGGCGTGATTTTGGTCCTGACTGGCTCGATGCCTATACCGAAACGAAATCTGTCTGCGTGCGTTATTGAGGGCGCACATTTTTGGCCCCATCACGGCCCGTTATTAATTGACGCTGCTATTCTGAAGGCCCCCGCTAAAGGGGGAGATCGTTGTCCGATCTTGACCATTAATCTTAATAAATAAATTTTGCTACCTTAAGACCGGGATATCCCGGTCTTTTTTTTGTATTTTTTTGTCAGGAAGGCGCTATTTTAGTCATGAAATGCTTGCCATAGGTGATTATCGCGCTTTGTGAATAGCGGTCTGACTCCCCCCGTTTTGCGTAAAACTAACCGCAATGTAACATTTATGGAAAAACAACCAAAAATGAGCAACCCGAATTTATCGCGCGGCTGTCGGAAAATGTAAATTTGATGTAAATCAATCCTTATTCCATAACCTTATGAATTATAACCTATAGCTATTTGTATAAATGTACGCAGATACGGTGCTTATTTGTCTTATTGTTCTGCTTCTTTTCTTTTGAGTAACATTCCGTTAACAATAAATGATTGGTGAGGTTAATTTTTCTTTGGTAGGATTTTTCTTGCAAACGTTTCGGAAAAAGAATTTGGGTGGTTTGCACCCCCGATTTAAATAAGTCATATTGCGTGACGCCTTATATAAAGGAAGCATGAAAAAGCCACCGCTTTCATTTATTAAGAGGAAACGAAAGCAATGCAGGCGTCACTACCTCATTTTAAGTGATACGGAATTGCGCCGTTGAATTTAATGGGCAGCAATGCTGTGGAAATTTTAATTTAAAAAATCATTGCTGCTCAAAACATTTGAGTTGCTAAGCCATGCCTGTTTATACGCAATACAGGACGGTACAACAACACCCAGGTTATTTCGCGGATAAGGATATTGTCGGTTATGGTCCACTCATGTTCCCTGCCAGCCATGATGCTCGCCGTTATTTGTCTCGGCAGCGGCCTGCGGGCGAATGCCGCGCCGGTTCCCGACTGGGCTGCTGCACCCGGTGTAGCCCAGGCGTCGACCTTAACGCTCGGTGAAAGTATTCTGTTCGCACTGGACCGCGACCCCTCGGTTTCTCAACAGGCGGCACAGTTCGGTATTGGGCTGGCGCAAATCGCGCAGGCACGTAGTGCCTGGCTACCGCAGATTTCCCTCAACGGAAGCACCGGCCATTCCCGAACCACAGACTCCAGTGGTTCGCTAAAGAACTCGGCGGCTTATGGACTTAGCCTGACGCAGCTGGTCTACGACTTCGGTAAAACCAACAGCAATATCAGCCAGCAGCAAAGTCAGCGCGAAAGCTATCGCTATCAGCTGATGGCGACGCTAACCGGCGTGGCCGAAAAAACGGCACAGGCCTATGTGGACCTGAAACGCAATCAAGCGCTGATTGCGGCGACTGAAGAGAGCATGGAGGTGCTGCAAAGCGTCAATGTTATGGCAAAACTGCGTGCAGACGCTGGGTTAAGCTCGAGTTCGGATGTGCTGCAAACTCAGACGCGCATCGCCGGGATGCGCTCGACGCTCGAGCAATATCAGGCCGCCTTGCAAAGCGCTAAAGCACGGCTGGCGGTATTAACCGGCGTTAGCGCTACCCAATATCAGTCGATGCCTGAACGGCTGGCGCTGGAGCAAACGCCGCTCGACAATATCAATTACTCGTTAATCCCATCTGTGCTGGCCGCTGAAGCAATGCGTGCATCTTCGGGCTACGCCGTTGATAGGGCAAAGGCAGGCCACTGGCCAACGCTAAGCCTGAAGGGAGGGCGCACGCGCTATCAGTCCAACAACAACGCCTACTGGGACGACCAGATCCAGCTGAGTGTCGACGCACCTCTCTACCAGGGCGGCGCGGTTTCAGCCCAGGTTGAGCAGGCTCAGGGAGCCAGCCGCATTGCGGCCTCCCAGGTTGAGCAGGCGAAGTTCGACGTTCTGCAGAAAGCCTCGGTGGCGATGGCTGACTGGAACGGGGCTAAAGGCCGCGAGGCGGCGGGTAAGCGCCAGCTTGAAAATGCCCGCCGCGCCCGCGAGGTTTATAAAAACGAATATAAGCTTAGCAAGCGTAGTCTTAACGATTTATTAAGCGTGGAACAGGATGTTTTCCAGGCTGCATACGCACAAATTAATGCTGACTTCGACGGCTGGCAGGCTGCAGTAAATTATGCGGCCGCCGTCGATAACTTATTACCTCTGGCAGGAATTGAAAAAAACGCCGCATCAAAATTACCGGATTTAAAATAAATAGAGTCAGGCCAGTGGGTTAGTCACGGTCATCTGAAAATAAATTGATGTGAAATGAGAGCTGGAATTCTCAGGGTTGCCTACATCTGAAAATTAATAGCGCATGCCTCGTTTCGGCATATATAAGGAGAAGTGCTATGAGTAAAATTCTTGACGTTATTTCCCGTAAAAATGCAGAGAAAACATTATTAAGCAGTGACGGTAATCTCTCTGTTTCGCTCTCTTCCCCCTCGATAATCCAAGTTCATGCCAGCGCTCAGGATGTGGTTCGTTACGTGCGCCAGGGCAAGGATCTGCTTGTCTACATGAAAGACGGCAGCGTGATCCGCTGTAACGGCTATTTCGTCGAGGAAGAGGGCAATTCGGGGTACCACTCCGAGCTGGTCTTTGATGATGGCAAGGGGCTTACTCATATTACTTTTGAAGACGCGGCGGCGCTGCCGGGCGGCCAGGGCGTAGAGCTTACTGCCACGGCGACGCCGGTTGACTCTATTCAGCCGCTGATCGACGGGGCGGGGATGAGCGAAGTGCCGTGGGGCTGGGTGGCGGGCGCTATCGCAGGCGGCGTCGGCGTCGGGGCGCTGCTGGCGCACGGTGGCGGAAAGTCGCATATCGACGTGATCGACAATACCAAAGAGGTGGAAAGCGCAAAGCCCACCTTTAGCGTCACCGATACGAAAGGCGACAGCAAAGGGCTGCTGAGCAGCAATGCGGTTACCGATGATGCCACACCAACGTTCAGCGGTTCCGGTCAGCCTGGCGCCACTATTCAGGTAAAAGACAGCAGCGGTAATACGATTGCCAGCACCCAGGTCGACAGCAACGGTAACTGGTCGGTTATGCTCAGTGAGCAGGTGGACGGCACGCATACCTACAGCGTGGTGCAAATTGACGGCAATAAAATCACTTCCGCAGGGGAGATAACCCTTAATGTGGTCACTGCCCAGGCTTCCCTGAGCATCGCGATGACCGCGGGCGACAATACGATCAACGCCGCAGAGCAGGCTAACGATTTTACCGTAAGCGGAAGTTCTAAAGCGCTGGCAAGCGGCACCGCGCTGACCGTCACGCTAAACGGCAAAGCTTATGCGGCTACCGTAGGCAGCGACGGAAGCTGGAGCGTAAGTGTTCCTGCCGCCGATGCGAAGGCGCTGGCGGACGGAAACTGGACGGTGGCGATTAGCGGCAAAGATGCTGCGGGCAACACTATTTCTGCCAGCCAGACGCTGGTCGTGGATACGAAAGTCCCAACGCTGACGCTGGATACCGTCGCGGGCGACAATATCATTAATGCCGCCGAACATAACGCCGCGGTGGGCATCAGCGGTAAAACCGATGCAGAAGCCGGGCAGGTGGTAACGCTTAAACTGAACGGTAAAACCTATACCGCGACCGTAGGCGCAAACGGTAGCTGGAGCATGGAGGTAACGGCGGCCGACGTGCAGGCATTGGCGGACAACAATTACACGCTGAACCTCAGCGTCAGCGATAAAGCGGGCAACACCACAACGGCAAATTCCTCGCTACTGGTAGACACCACGGCGCCAGAAGCCAGCATCAATGCCGTAGCCGGCGATGATATTCTTAGCGTGAGCGAGCAGGGCCAGGCGCAGATCGTCTCCGGCATCAGTCGCGGGGCCAGCGCGGGTGACAGCGTGACCGTTACCGTCGGTGGCACGAGCTGGAGCACGACCGTGCAGCAGGACGGCAGCTGGAGCGTCGGTATTCCTAAAGATGTGGTCTCTTCGCTGCCGGAAGGCACAAACACCATTACCGTAACCATCACCGACGCGGCCGGCAATACCGGCTCCGCTACCCACGATATCACCGTAACGTCAACGCCGCCGAGCGTTGCGTTTGACGCTATTAGCCAGGATAACGTGCTGAACGCCATTGAGGCGACCCGGCCACTGACGCTGAGCGGCACAAGTAACCTTCCGGATGGAAGCACCGTCAACGTTACGCTAAACAGCGTAACCTATACTGCGGCAGTTAACGGCGGCATCTGGCACGTTCAGGTGCCGGTCAGCGACGTGGTTAAGCTGGGCGACACAACCTACACCCTGAGCGTGAGCGGCACCGACAGCACCGGCAATACAGACACCGCCAGCGCCATGCTGCTGGTTGACACAGCGCTGCCAACCGTCACGGTTTCTACTTTTGTGGGCGATAACCGCGTTAACAACAGCGAAATTGCCAATGACCAGACGCTGAGCGGGCGCGTGACCGGCGCGCATGAAGGCGATACCGTAACGATTAAGATTGGCGGTAAAAACTACACTGCCACCGTACAAAGCGATTTGACCTGGAGTACCACGGTTCCTGCGGCCGATCTGCAGGCGCTGGGCGATGGCGATGCGTCTATTGTGGCCTCTGTCACCAACGGTCACGGTAATACCGGCTTCGGCAGCCGCGACATTAACATCAACGCGCAGCTTCCTGGCCTGCGCATCAATACCGTCTCCGGCGATGATGTGATTAACGCCATCGAGCAGTATCAGGATCTGACCGTTACAGGAACCAGCACGCATCTCAGCGCCGGTACGGTGATCACCGTACGCATCAATAACGTGGATTATCCGGCCTCGGTTAGCGCAACAGGAAGCTGGCAAATCGGTATTCCAGCGAGCGATCTGGCGGCCTGGGCCAACGGCAAACTGGAGATGGTTGCCAGTTCAGCCGACGAATGGGGCAACCCGGTCGCCGCCTCGCGCTCGGTTGACGTTGACCTTCATTCTGTTGCCATTTCTATCAACAGCGTGACCAGCGACGACATGCTGAATGCGGTAGAGAAAGCGGCAGATCTGACGCTGAGCGGTAAAACCCTGGGCGTGGAAGCCGGGCAAACGGTGGTCATCAAGTTTGCCGGACACACCTATACCGCGACCGTTAACGAGGACGGCACCTGGCATTACAAAATTCCGGCGGCAGACATGAAAGACATGATTGATGGTCGCGCCGACGTTTCCGTGAGCGTTACAAACGCCAGCGGCAACGGTGCCAGCGGTGCGCGTGAAGTGCTGGTTGATACCCAGCCGCCATCAATCACGCTGAACAACATCACCGCTGACAATATCCTGAATCATGCCGAAGCTACGCAGGATCTGGTGATAACCGGCACTTCTACCGCGCAGGCGGGGCAGACGGTTACCGTTATGCTCAACAACCAAAGCTACACCGGGCTGGTGCAGGCTGACGGCAGCTGGAGCGTCACCGTCCCGGTTCAGGACCTCGGTCGCCTGACTGACGGAAGCTGGTCGGTTAACGCCAGCGTCAGCGACGTAGCGGGCAACCCGGTCAGTATCAGCCACGGTATGTTAGTAGACACCACCGTACCGGTGGTCACTATCAATACCTTCGCTGGCGATAACATTGTTAATCAGTCTGAACACGCGCAGGCGCAGATGCTGTCCGGTAAAGCGACGGGCGCCGCGGTTGGCGACAGCGTAAAAATCACCGTCAACGGCGTTGAATACACCACGGTTTTGGACGCCAGCGGTAACTGGAGTCTTGGCCTGCCTGCGGACGTCATCAGCGGTCTGGCGGAGGGGAAATATACCGCAACGGTCGTCGTTACTGATAAAGCGGGCAATACCGGAAGCAGCGCGCTGGCGTTTGAGGTTGCCACCGGGCTGCCGCAAATCACAATTAACACGATTGCGCAGGACGACGTGGTTAACGCCTCAGAAAAAAGTGCAGATCTCACTGTCAGCGGTACCAGCAATCAGCCGGACGGAACCCACATCACGCTGAGTCTGAACGGTGTGAACTATGACGCCATCGTGAGTGGCAACGCCTGGCGTGTGAAGATCCCGGCGTTGGACGTCGCTAAACTGGGTGAAGCCAACTATACAGTCAGTGCCTCGGTAACGGATGTCAACGGCAACAGCAATACCGCCAGCCATAACGGACTGGTGGACAGCTCACTGCCTCTTATCACCGTGAATACCGTAGCGGGCGATAACATCATCAACCTTGCTGAAGTCAACGCCGGGCAACTGCTCAGCGGCAGCGTGATAAACGCGGCAGCGGGGGATGTTGTCACGATCGTTCTGGGCGGCAAGCACTATACAGCCGTCGTGCAGAGCGACCTTAGCTGGAATCTACCGCTGAGCAAAGAGGTCCTCAGCGCGCTGGGTGATGGCTATCTCATCGTTCACGCATCTGTCACCAACGGGCGTGGCAATACCGGCAGTACGGATCATGACATCACCATTGATGCTCAGCTGCCGGGCCTGCGCGTTGATACTATCGCAGGTGATGACGTTATCAACCTGGCTGAGCATAACCAGGATCTGATCGTCAGCGGTACCAGCAGTGGCCTGAACGCGGGCAGCGTGGTCACCATTACGCTGAATGGTAAAGACTATCTGGCGACGGTTAACGCTGACGGAAGCTGGAGTGCGGCGGTGCCGGGTACCGATGTAGGCAACTGGCCTGACGGCGTATTGACGGTCACCGCTTCGGCTAAAGACGGCGCCAACAACCCGGTCAATATCAACAGCATTGTCGACGTCGATCTGGCACCGGTTTCCATTAGCGTAAATAGCGTAACGGCAGACAACGTACTGAATGCTGGGGAAAAAGGGGCAGATTTACTGCTTTCTGGCCTCACGACTAACGTGGAACCAGGGCAGACCGTCACCCTCACGTTTGCCGGACATCGCTATACCACTACCGTGAACGATGACGGTAGCTGGCACTACACCGTGCCTGCTGAGGACATGGCCAAACTGAAGGACGGTGATGCACAGGTGACCGTTAGCGTCAGCAACGTTAACGGCAACCCGGCATCCGCTGCGCAGGAATACAGCGTGGATGCCAGTGCGCCAACGTTAGTTATCGATCCGCTGAGCGGCGACAATATGCTTAACGCTGCCGATGCTAAACAGCCGCTGATCGTGAACGGTAGCAGCAGCGCGGAGGCCGGTCAGATTGTTACCGTTACGCTCAACAACGTTAGCTATAGCGCAGTGGTCGGCACCGACGGTCGCTGGAGCGTAAGCGTGCCAGCAGGCGATTTGGCGGTGCTCAGGGACGGTACACTCACCGTCAGCGCCTCGGTGGCGGATAAAGCCGGTAACCCATCCAGCGCCGATCGCGGCATGCTGGTGGATATCACCGAGCCGACCCTGACCATCTACACCGTAGCCGATGATGATACGATTAACGCGGCTGAGCACAACCAGGCTCATACCGTCAGCGGTGCCAGCGCCGGTGCCGCTGCGGGTGATGTGGTTACCGTTGTGGTGAGCAACGGGCAGGGAACCTCATTCACCTTCACCACCACCCTGGACAGCGCGGGCAACTGGAACGTGGGTCTCCCGGCATCGGTGGTTAAAGGTCTTGCTGACGGCAGTTACACCATCACTGCAAGCGTTACCGACGCCGCAGGCAATAGCGGCAGCGTAGATCATGCGTTAACGGTTAATACCGCCTTGCCGGTTATCGATATCGCTACGCTCGCTCAGGATGACGTCATCAATGCGGCGGAAAAAGGGCAGGATCTTGTGCTGTCCGGCACCAGCAACCAGCCGGCAGGAACGGTGATTACCGTCACGTTAAACGGCATTCGCTATCAGGCTATCGCCGGAACCGATGGCAGCTGGAGCACGAGCGTACCGGCCTCCGCCGTCAGCAAACTGGGTGAAGCGGATTACACGGTGAGTGCGGCGGTAACCGATGCCTACGGCAACAGCAACAGCGCCAGCCATCAAGTACAGGTGGATAGCGCATTGCCGACCGTCATTGTTCACAGCGTGACCAGCGATAATATCCTGAACGCCTCGGAAATCGCCAGCGGCCAGACGCTCAACGGAACCGTCACCGGGGCGATAAAAGGTGACGTTGTCACGATTATTCTGGGCGGTAAACGCTATCAGGCGACCGTTCAGGACGATCTGAGCTGGAGCCTGCCGGTTTCAAAAGACATTCTCACCGCCCTGGGTAACGGCGATCTGACCATTACGGCTTCCGTGACCAACGGGCACGGTAATACCGGCAGCGGTAGTCGCGATATCGTTATTGATGCGAATTTACCTGGCCTACGTGTGGATACCGTGGCCGGTGATGACGTGATTAACGCCATCGAGCACAACCAAAACCTGATTATCAACGGCACCAGCACTGGCCTTAGCGCGGGCAGCGCGGTGACCGTCACGATTAACGGCAAAGACTATGCGGCGACCGTGCGTGCGGACGGTAGCTGGCAGGCGGCGGTGCCGGGCGAGGATGTCGGCCGCTGGACTGAAGGCGCGGTAGCCATTGAAGTCAAAGGCAGCAGTAGCGCGGGCAATGATGTGGCTATCCAGCATCAGGTAACGGTCGACCTCGCCGAAGTGGTCATCAGCATTAACGCGGTAACCGGCGATAACGTACTGAATGCCGCCGAAAAGGGCGCAAACCTCGTGCTCTCCGGCATGACGCAAAACGTAGAGCCGGGTCAGACCGTCAAAATTACCTTTGCCGGGCACAACTGTACCGCCACGGTTCAGACGGACGGCAGCTGGAAATATACCGTGCCTGCGGGGGATATGGTTAACCTGAAAGAAGGTGAAACCGCCGTACAGGTGAGCGTCACCAACCAAAATGGTAACAGCACCGAAGCGGCACAAAACGTTAGCGTAGACAGTCTTGCACCGGCGCTAACCGTGGATCCTGTTAGTCAGGATAACCGGCTGAACGCCGCAGAGGCGAAGCAAGATCTGATTATCAGTGGGACCAGCACCGCAGAGGCGGGCCAGACTGTGACCGTACAGCTTAATGGCGAAAGCTATCGGGCAGCAGTAAAAGCAGACGGAAGCTGGAGCCTGACCGTACCCGCATCGGACGTCGGCAAACTGGTTGACGGTAATATCACCGTCACCGCAAGCGTAGAAGACCGCGCGGGTAACCCGGGCAGCGCCAGCCGCGACATGCTGGTTGACGTCACCGTTCCTGAAGTGACCATCGGTATGATGGCTACCGACGATGTTATTAACCAGACCGAGCACGGCCAGGCGCAGGTGATTTCTGGTACCAGCACCGGCGCGCAGGCAGGCGACATTGTCACCGTTACGCTGGGCGGTAAAAGCTATACCGGCGTGGTGGATGCGAACGGAAACTGGAGCGTGGGCGTGTCGCGTGCAGATATCAGCGCGCTGGGCGACAACACCTACACCGTGACCGCCTCCATTACCGACAAAGCAGGCAATACCGGCGATGCAACCCATAGCGTTAAGGTCGATACCGCTGCGCCAACCCTGACTATCGACACCATTGCGGGCGATAATATCCTGAATGCCGACGAAAAAACGGGTGATGTGGTCATCAGCGGTAGCTCCACAGGCCTCGCCAGCGGGACGTCCGTAACCGTTAATCTGAACGGTAAAAATTACCCTGCCACGGTAGACTCTCAGGGCAAATGGACCACTACCGTACCGGCACAGGACGTAGGGAAGCTGGGCGAAGCCTTCTATGAGGTTTCCGTTAGCGCCAGCAGCGGCGTTGGCAACACCGGCAGCCAGACCAGTACCCTGGAAGTCGCTTCCACGCTGCCAGGCGTCACGATCAATGCCGTGGCGACCGACGATATTATCAATGCTGCCGAACTGGCAGCCGGGCAGACGATTACCGGACGCGTTACTGGCGTACTGGCCGGGGCTGACGTGACCGTGAATATCGGCGGCGTGAATTATACCGCGAAGGTGCAAAGTGAGCTCACCTGGAGCCTGACACTTAGCCAGGACGTTCTGACCGCGCTGGGCGACGGTGCGCTTAAAATTAACGCCTCTGTTACGGACGGTGCGGGTAACACCGGCACCGGTTCACGCGGCGTCACCGTTGACGCTGCGCTGCCGGGTATCCGTATTAACACCCTTGCGGGCGATGACGTTATCAACGCTATCGAGCACAGTCTGAATCTGGTGATTAACGGTACCAGCAGCGGCCTGAATGAAGGCACCACGGTAACCGTGACGGTAAACGGCAAAGACTACGCGGCAACGGTTCGGGCCGATGGAAGCTGGCAAACCGTAGTGCCGGGGAACGAGGTTAACCAGTGGAATGCCGGCGATATTACCGTATCGGCAGCCGGAACCAGCAGCTCGGGTAACCCAGTCACTATCGATCACACCATCAATGTGGATCTCAGCGCGGTGGCGATAACAATCGGCCAGATTGCCGGGGACGACGTGCTGAACGCCGCCGAGAAAGGCGCTGATTTATTGCTCTCCGGTGCAACACAGAATGTGGAAGCCGGGCAGACAATCACCATCACCTTCGCGGGGCACACCTATACCACTCAGGTAGAGAGCGACGGCAGCTGGAAGCTGACCGTACCGGCGAATGATATGAAAGGGCTGAAAGACGGCGAAACTTCCGTGGAAGTCAGCGTCGCTAACGTGAGCGGCAACGGAGCATCTGCCGGGCGTGAAATCAGCGTGGATACCGCAGCCCCGACTCTGCAAATCAATACCATCGCCGGGGATAACGTGCTTAATGCCGCCGAGGCCGGGCAGCCGGTGGTCATTAACGGCACCAGCAATGCGGAACCGGGCCAGACCGTGACCGTGACGCTGAACAATGAAACCTATACCGGTACAGTACAGGCTGACGGGACGTGGAGCGTAACCGTTGCGGCGGACAAAGCCTCCGCGCTTAGCGACGGCGTCTATACCGTTGAAGCCAGCGTCAGCGATGCCGCAGGCAACGGATCCTCAGCGAGCCATAACCTCGGTGTGGATGTCACCGTGCCGTCCATCTCGTTTGGCGTGGTTGCAGGTGACGACGTGATAAACCTTGCCGAGCATAGCCAGGCGCAGATCATCTCCGGCATCAGCGGCGGCGCGGCGGCGGGCGATAAGATAACCGTGACCATCGGGGCAAATAGCTGGACCACTACCGTTGATGCCGCGGGCAACTGGAGCATTGGCGTACCGGCAAACGTGATAGGTCAGCTTGCGGACGGCAAGGTCACCATTAGCGCCAGCCTGACGGATGCCGCCGGTAATACCGGAAGCAGCAGTCATGAAGTGACGGTTAACACCGGCTTACCATCGATTAATTTCAACACCATCAGCGGCGATAATGTGGTGAACGCCACTGAAAAAGGGGAAGTACTGACGCTGAGCGGAACCAGCGCTAATCTTGCGGCGGGCACCCGCGTAACCGTAACGCTAAACGGCAAAAACTATATTGCCACCACTGACGCCAGCGGTAGCTGGCGTGTGGATGTTCAGCCAGGCGATCTGGCCCGGCTGGGCGAAGCGAACTATACGTTGACCGCCACCGCCACCAGCGCTGTCGGCAACAGCGCCAGCGCCAACGCTAATCTGCTGGTGGACACCGCCGCACCGGGCGTCACGATTAACCCGGTCACTGCAGATAACATCCTTAATACCGCTGAAATCGCCACGGGACAGACGCTGGGCGGTACGGTGAGCAATGCGGCGATAGGTGACGCTGTCACTATCTCGCTGGGCGGCAAGACTTACACGGCGATCGTGAAGAACGATATGAGCTGGAGCCTCAATCTGCCTGCAGAGGTGCTGAGCGCGCTGGGTAACGGCAAATTAACCGTTACGGCATCCGTCACCAACGGCCACGGTAACAGCGGTTCAGCGGATCGCGAGTTTGCTATCGACGCCAGTCTGCCGGGGATCCGCATTAACACCGTAGCGGGTGATGACGTGATTAACACCATCGAGCACAATCAGAACCTGATTGTCAGCGGCAGCGCCAGCGGCATGAGCGTAGGCAGCACCGTCACCGTCACCATTAACGGCAAGCACTACCTGGCTACGGTTAGCGCCAGCGGGACATGGTCGGCCGCCGTTCCGGCGGAAGATGTCGGTAAGTGGGCGGCAGGTGATCTCACCGTCACGGCTGCGGGCAGCAGCAGCGCGGGCAACCCGATCTCTATCGACCACGCGGTGAAGGTCGATCTCAGCCCGGTCGCGGTCAGTGTTGAAAATATCACTGCCGACAACGTGTTGAATGCCGCCGAGAAAGGCGTGGACCTGGTGCTTTCCGGAAAAACCCAGAACGTTGAAGCAGGACAAACAGTCACCGTTATCTTCGGCGGTCACACCTACACGGCTAAGGTCCAGGCTGACGGTAGCTGGAGCTACACCGTTCCGGCAAGGGATATGGCCGGGCTGAAGGACGGCGAGGCTACGGTAAACGTTAGCGTCACGAACGTTAACGGCAACGGGGCTTCTGCAGAACGTGAATTCAGCGTTGATGCCAGTGCGCCAGGGTTGTCCATCGATCCGGTGGCGACGGATAACGTGATTAATGCCGCTGAAGCCGGGGCGGGCGTCACCGTCACCGGAACATCAAATGCGGAAGCGGGCCAGACGGTCACGTTGACGCTGGACGGCAAGAACTATACCGGCGTAGTGAAAGCCGACGGAACCTGGAGCATCGCGCTGGACGCGACGGCGCTGAGTACGCTGGCAGATAGCAACTATCAACTAAACGTCAGCGTCAGCGATGCGGCGGGCAACGGCGTAACCGGCAGTAAGACGATTACCCTGGACACCTCCGCACCAGGCATCCGCTTTAACGCTATCGCAGGCGATGACATCATTAACCTCGAAGAGCACGCCCAGGCGCAGATTATCTCTGGCTCTAGCAGCGGCGCGGCGGCAGGGAACAAAATCGTCATCACCCTGAACGGCATTCAGTACGTGACGCAGGTTGATGCCAACGGTAACTGGAGCGTGGGCGTGCCGGCTTCGGCTATCTCTGCGCTTAATAACGGCACGGCAACCGTCACCGCAACGCTGACCGACGGCGCAGGGAACGAGGGCACGGCATCCCACGACGTTGAGGTCAACGCCGCACGGGTTGAGCTAACCATCAATACCCTCAGCGGCGATGATGTGATCAACGCGGCTGAGTTGAGCCAGGATCTGACGATCGTCGGCGGCAGTCGCGAACTGGCGGTGGGGACGCAGGTAACCGTCATGCTTAACGGCGTGCAGTACACCACTACGATACAGACGGGCGGCAGCTGGAGCGTAACCGTGCCTGCAGGTCAGGTGCAGAATTTGGCGCATGGCAGCGGCTACACTGTAACCGCATCGGCTAACGACAACGCGAGTAATACAGCCTCGGTTACCCACAATATCAGCGTGGATACCTCCGCGCCGGTGGTAACCATTGCCGAGATTTCCGGGGATAACGTCGTTAATGCGGCCGAGCAGCAGCAGCCGTTGACAATCAGAGGCACCAGCAGCGCGGAGGCCGGGCAGAAAGTTACCGTTACGCTGGGTAGCGGAAGCTATGACGCGACGGTTCAGGCGGATGGTTCCTGGAGCGTGACCGTTGCGGCTGAAGATTTGGCGAAGCTCGCTGAGGGTGAGTTTACCGTTCATGCCGCCGTCAATGATAAAGCCGGTAACCCTGGCAGTGCGGATCGTATTTTGACGGTAGACACGATCGCGCCGACCCTCACCTTTGACAAGGTGGCGGGTGACGACATCATCAACAGCGCAGAGCAGCAGGCGGGCCAGGTTATCAGCGGCACCACCAATGCTCAGCCCGGGCAGACCATTACTGTTACCTTCAACAACCATAGCTACACCGCGAAGGTTAGCGATACCGGAACCTGGTCGGTCACTGTGCCGGCGCAGGACTTCTTCGGCGCAGCGGACGGCAGCTATACAATCTCCGCAAGCGTGAGCGATAAAGCGGGTAACGGCAGCAGCGCTGACAAGCAGGTCACCCTGAGTGGCGAAGTGCCGACTATCAGCATCAATGACTTTGCTCAAGACAATATCGTCAGCGCAGCTGAGCACGGTACGCCATTAGTGATTAGCGGCGTGACCAACGCGCCTGCGGGAAAAACGGTCACGATTACGCTTAACGGCCAGCAGTACACCACCACGGTAAACAGCGATGGCACCTGGAGCTATACCCTGGGCAGCAGTGCGGTTACCGCGCTGGCTGACGGTGGTGCATATGTGATTCATGCCGGCGTCAGCAACAGCATCGGCAACAGCGCCGGGGCGGACCGCACCATTACGGTCGATACCACGCCGCCGCAGATGACCATTACCATTGATGCTCTGCAGAATGACACCGGACTCAGTGCTACCGACTTCATTACGGCTGATAACAAGGTGGTGGTTAAAGGCTCTTTGAGCGCCGCGTTGGGCAATAACGAGAAGGCGCAAATTAGCCTGGACGGTGGGGCAAGCTGGATTGATCTGGTGGTCAACGGCACGTCGTGGAGCTATGCCGACGGGCGCACTCTCCCGGACGGCATTGTGGCCTATAACGTGCGCGTTATCGACAATGCGGGCAACGTTGGCTCGACGGCAACGCAGAACGTGGCCATCGATACCGTGGCACCGGACGCCAGTAAGACCATCACTGTCGACGCTATTACCCAGGATACAGGCCTGGATGCGCACGACTTTATTACCAGCGACAATACCCTGACCCTCAGCGGCAAGCTCGGCGCTCCGCTGGCGACGGGTGAGCACGCCCAAATCAGCATTGACGGTGGGAAAACCTGGATTGACGTGCGTATTAGCGGCACTACGTGGAGCTACATTGATAACCGTACGCTTGCCGACGGCGACCATCTCTACCAGCTGCGCGTGATTGACGATGCGGGCAATATCGGTTCTACAACCAGCCGCCTGGTGACCGTGGATACCGTGGCGCCGGACGCGAGCAAAACCGTCTCGATTGACAGCATCAGTGACGATACGGGGCTGAGCAACACTGACTTCGTCACCAGCGATACCTCGCTGACGATCCACGGTTCTCTGGGAGCATCACTCCTGGCGAGCGAACATGTGCAGATAAGCCTGGACGGCGGTACGGTTTGGCAGACGGTAGTCACGGTTGGCACAACCTGGTACTTCAACGACGGCAGAATCCTCAGCGACGGCACTTATCAGTACCTGGTTCGCGTGGTTGACGACGCCGGTAACGTTGGGCAGAGCGCATCTAAGAACGTCACTGTGGATACCACGCCGCCGGACGCATCTGTTACCGTGACCGTCGACAGCATCACCACCGACAGCGGCTTCAGCAACAGCGATTTTATCACCAACGATAATACGCTGACGCTGAACGGCTCCTTAGGTGCGGCGCTCGGCAAAAACGAATATGTTCAGGTGAGCTTCGACGGCGGAGCCAGCTGGGTTTACGCCACCTCGGTGAACGGCACCAGTTGGCGCTATACCGACGGACGCCAGCTTGCGGACGGCGACCACACCTGGCAGGTTCGTGTCGTTGATCTTGCCGGCAACGTGGGCGCAACCACCAGCCAGACGGTGACGGTGGATACCGTCGCGCCAAACTATGGGATCACCATTGATAGCATCGCTGATGATACCGGGCAGAGCGCCAGCGACTTTATCACCATGGACACCACGCTGACGCTGAACGGCACGCTCGGCCATGCGCTGGCGAGCGATGAACGCGTACAAATCAGCCTTGACGGTGGTAAAAACTGGGTCGATGCGGTGGTGAACGGGACCGCCTGGCACTACGTTGATGGCCGCACCCTGGCCGATGGCGACTATGTCTACCAGGTTCGCATTATCGACCAGGCCGGAAACGTAGGTTCAACTGCAAGTCAGGTTGTGACGGTTGATACCGTCGCTCCGGACACCGTGGGGAGCATCGTCAGCTATACCGACAACGACGGCGAACGTACCGGTAATTTCGACAGCAGCTATTCTACCGACGACACCTCGCCGGTGCTAAACGGCACGCTGAACCAGGCGCTGGCCGACGGCGAAATCGCGCAGATCTTCCGCGACGGCGTGCTGGTGGGCAAAGTGACCATCACCGGCGGCACCAGTTGGACGTTCGCAGACTCTGGCCTGCTGGACGGAAACTACCAGTACGTCCTGCGGATAACGGATAAAGCAGGGAACTACACCGAATCGAATGACTTTACGCTGACGGTAGATACCTCGGTGCCGACGACCAAAGCGCTGGTCGATGGTTTGAACACCACCGACACAACGCCAATTATTACCGGCAGCGTGGATGCGAACCTGGTGAACGGCGAGTTCGTGGTGGTGACGGTGAACGGCAAGACCTACACCTCCGATCGCGGCGGTGCAGTGGTGGTCGATCCTTCTTCTAACACCTGGTATCTACAGATCCCTGACGCCGATGTTCTCTCGTTAAAGAGCTATGACGTTACGGCGCAGGTGAAAAGCAACGCGGGCAACGGCAACAGCGTAGATGTCACGCACGGCACGGTGGTGGTGGGCGCAGAAGCGTCGATGTCGCCAACCTAGTCCTTCACCAGCGCGACCAACGCCATTGCCGCAAGCTTTATGCTGGATGAGAACGGGATGTGGACGTTTGCCAGCAACCAGCAGTTCGCTACCTCGAACGACCGCAACAGCTACAGCGTGAGCGGGAACTTCTCGATGACCGGCAGCTACACCACCGGCGCCTATGCGGACATTAACCGCGACGGCCATGCAGATATGCTGGTGGAGAGCACTAACTACAACTATGTCACCCAGCTGATGAACAACGGTGACGGCACCTACACGGCGTCCAGCTCCGGCAGCAGCGCTACCGTGGGAACCTTGCTTTGGTACGGTGCCGTCGTGGCTCTCGACTTCCAGGGGGACGGCTACGTTGACTTTGTGATGGGGGATGCCGGTGGGCCAGACTCCAACACCTTTGTGAATAACAACGCCGGAAAACTGATGGGGGCTTCCAGCGGCGGAACCTACACCAACTTCGTCTCCGGGGCAAAAGTCGGCAACTACAACAGCCTGATTGAAACTTCCGGCGTTGATCTCAACAACGACGGCATGGTGGATGTCGCCCAGCACACGACTAACGGCGGTAATAACTATGCGCTGTCGACGATGTTTAACAAAGGGGATGGCACCTTCACCTGGAGCCAAAATTTCATCAACACGATGTACAGCGCAACGGGTTCTGTCGCGGCGAATAATGCGGTGAGCATGACCTGGGCGGACTTTGACGGCGACGGCTACATGGACCTCTACATGGGGATGTCACGAGCAGGCACCGGCGGTACGATGATGATGAACGATGGCAAAGGCAACCTGCTCGCGGGGACTGCGGTCGGTACCGAGAAGTACAACGGCACGGTTAGCGTCGCGGTGGACTGGAACCTCGATGGCCGGATGGACATCATCAAGCTGGCTAACAGCGGGCAGTCGTACATGTACACCAACGACGGGCTGAAGGGCGTAGCAAGCTTTACCTCGTCGACGTTCGGTTCGGCTGCCACCAGCCAAGTCTCCGGCGCAGCGCTGGTCGACTACGACTGGGATGGCGCGCAGGATCTGCTGATCTTCCGTCAGAACGGCAGCGTGACGTTGGAGCGGAACACCAACGCCGTGGCACCGGACACGGCCATTCACCTGAAAATTGTCGACAGCCAGGGCATTAACGTGTTCTTCGGCAACACGGTGAAGCTCTATAACGCGGCAGGTGATCTGGTGGCAAGCCAGGTGATTAACGCCCAGTCGGGGATCGGCATCAACGACGCTTCGGCGCTGGTGAGCTTCTACGGGCTCAACCCGAATGAAACCTACCATGCGGAGCTGGTGCGGGCGATCAACGGCGTTTCCAGCAACACAACCTGGGGCGGGTTAACTGCCGGTGATGGCAAAGAAAGCTATGCCCTGACGGCAGAGGCCGCGACCGGCGTACACGGAGGCACGCTCACAGGCACAGGCTACAACGATACGTTTATCGCCGAGCAGGGCACCTATGTCTACAACGGCGGCGGCGGCTGGGAAACGTCTTCCGATCGTCAGACCTGGAGCGCGACGGGCGGTATGGATGTGGTTGATTTCCGTCACTCGAGCGTGGGCGTCAGCGTCGATCTGGGTAAAACCGGGGCGCAGAACACCGGGTTTAATACCGCAACCTTTAGCAATATCGAAGGGATCGTCGGCTCCAGCCATGACGATGTGATCACCGGCAATAGCGGCAACAATACCTTTGAAGGAGGCGGCGGCAACGACACCTTTAATATCGGCAGCGGTGGACACGATACGCTGCTCTACAAGTTGCTGAACAGCACGGACGCTACCGGCGGTAACGGTCATGATGTGGTAAACGGCTTCAGCGTCGGGACCTGGGAAGGCACCGCGGACAGTGACCGTATCGACCTGCGTGAACTGCTACAGGGCAGCGGCTATACCGGCGATGCTTCGGCTCACTACATCAACGGCGTAGCACAGCTGGGTGCTGGTGCAGGCAACATCGGCGACTACATCAAAGTGGTACAAAACGGCAGCAACACCGAGATTCAGATTGACCGCGACGGCAACGGGAATGTCTTTGACCCGACAACCGTGGTGACGCTGAACGGGGTGCAGACCGATTTGGCCACGCTGCTGGCAAACCACCAGTTATTGGTTATTTAGCGCTAACGCCCGCCGGGCTTTAAGTCCGGCGGCATTTTAGCCGCTTATTTTTATTACCCGGTATAAAACATGTTTATGAAACAAGCCGTGGAAAGGACAACACCGGCGCTCTTTGCCACTTTCGCAGGACGTGAAACACGATGACTTCAACGCATTCCCGCTATGAACCCTGGCTGCAGGCCATGCTGGCGGTCGCACGCCACTACCGACTGGATTTCTCGGAAGAACACGTACGCGTTGCGGTTAACCAGGAAAGCCAAAGTCCTCATCACCTGGTGCTGGAAGACATGGCTCGCCAGCTCGGACTGGCCCTGCGCAGCATACCGGCGGATGTCACGCTTATCGATCCGTGGCGTTTGCCGCTGGTGGCTGAGCTTAATGATGGCCAAATGGCGGTGCTGACCCATATGGATAAGCACGGGCAGTTGAGCGTACAGCTTAGCGGCGATGGCGGCCTGGAAACCGTGGTCAGCCGTGAAGCGCTGGCAGAACGGCTGAAAGGGCTATTCCTGCTGCGTCCGCTGAATTCGATTCCCGATGCACGAGTGGACGACTACGTTAAGCCGTATCAGAAAAACTGGTTCTGGGCGCTGGCGCTGAAAGACTGGAAGCGGTACGGCGACATCATGCTGGTGGCGATGGCGGCTAACGTGCTGGCGCTGGCCGGGATGATCTTCTCCATGCAGGTCTACGACCGCGTGGTACCTTCGCAGTCGGTGCCCACCCTTTGGGTGCTGTTTGGCGGCGTGATGCTGGCCATCATCTTTGAATTTACGATGCGTATGCTGCGCGTCCATATTGCCGACGTCGTCGGAAAAAGGGCCGATTTGCGTATTTCTGACCGGGTGTTTGCCCGGGCATTGCGCATTAAAAACAGCGCACGCCCAAAATCAACAGGCTCTTTTATCTCGCAAATTCGCGAGCTGGAATCGGTACGTGAACTGATTACCTCAACGACGATCGGCACGGTGTCGGACATCCCGTTCTTCCTGCTGTTTGTTTTCATTCTTTGGCTAATCGGGGGGCCGCTGGTGTTTGTGGTGCTGCTGGCAATCCCACTGCTGCTGATCCCGGGCCTGCTGGTGCAGCGACCGCTGGCACATCTCTCAAATGAGGGAATGCGTGAATCGGCTATCCGCAACGCCACGCTGGTGGAGGTCGTGCAGTCCATTGAAGACATCAAGCTGCTGCGGGCGGAACAGCGGTTCCAGAATCAGTGGAATAATACTAACGACGTTGCCGCCGCGGTAGGCATGAAGCAGCGTTGGCTGACCAGCCTGCTGATGACCTGGACCCAGGAGGTGCAGTCGATTGTCTACGCCGTGGTACTGCTGGTGGGCTGCTATCTGGTGATCAACGGAGATATGACAACCGGCGCGTTGGTGGGCACATCAATCCTGGCTTCCCGTACCATTGCGCCGCTGGCGCAGATCTCTGGCGTACTGTCGCGCTGGCAGCAGGCGAAGGTGGCGCGTAAAGGGCTGGACGACCTGATGCAGCGCCCGCTGGACGATCCTGAACAGGGCAAAAAAGTGCATAAAGCGCATTTGCAGGGGAACTATCAGCTTAACTATGCGGCGTTTTATTACGATGAGGAAGAGAAGGTCAACGATCTGGATATTGCCAGCCTGACTATCCGCGCCGGTGAAAAAATTGCGCTACTTGGGCGCAATGGTTCAGGGAAAAGCACGCTCTTACAGCTGCTGGCGGGGATGCAAACGCCGCAGCACGGACAGATCCTGCTGGATGATATCAGCCTCGGCCAGCTCGATACCGCCGATCTCCGTCGCGATATGACCCTGCTAAGCCAGCAGGCTCGCCTGTTCTTCGGCTCGGTGCGCGACAACCTGACCATGGGCCGCCCGCTGGCGACCGACGATGAAATCCATCGGGCGCTGGCGTTAAGCGGCGCGTTAGGGTTTGTGCAGAAGCAAAAAAATGGACTCAACTACCTGATTAGCGAAGGCGGAGCCGGACTCTCAGGCGGCCAGCGTCAGGCGCTTTTACTGGCCAGAACGCTGATTCTGCAGCCGCAAATTTTGCTGCTGGATGAGCCGACGGCCTGGCTGGATGAAGTCAGCGAGCAGCAGCTTATCGCTAATCTTGCTCCGTGGCTGGGTAACCGCACGCTGGTGGTCGCCACGCACCGGCTACCGATTTTACAGCTGGTTGACCGTATTATTGTGCTGGATAACGGCCGTATAGTCATGGACGGCCCGCGAGATCATATCTTACAGCAGCACGGCATGATGGAGAAAAAGCCTGTGCCGCGCCGGACCGCGACGTTAAAACCGGCGAGTGCCACGGAGGAGCGGGTATGAATGACATTACGCGTTATAACAGCCGCCTGAAAGAGCCCGCGCTGCCACGGGCAAGCCTGGTGGCCTGGGCGCTGGGAGTGATGTTGCTGGTTTTCGTCCTCTGGGCAAATGTCTTCACGCTGGATGAAGTCACGACAGGTTCCGGGAAAGTAGTGCCGTCATCGCGTGAGCAGGTCATTCAATCCCTGGAGGGGGGGATCCTTTATGAGCTGGACGTACGCGAGGGCGATATTGTCGAGCGTGGCCAGGTGCTGGCGCAGCTGGACCGAACCAAAACCGAGTCCGGCGTACAGGAGAGTGAGTCTCGCCTGCATGCCGCGATGGCGACCGCCGCGCGCCTGAAGGCGGAGGTTGGCGCAACGCCGCTGGTCTTTCCCGACATGCTGCCTGGCGATAGCGAGCTTGTGCGCCAGGAAACGGCGCTCTATACCTCACGCCGCAACAGCCTCGAAAAAGGGGTGGCCGGGTTACGTGAGGCTATCTCGCTGGTGCAGCGTGAGCTGGCAATGACCCAGCCGCTGGTCAAACAGGGGGCTGCGAGCAGCGTGGAAGTCCTGCGTCTGCAGCGTCAAAAAAACGAGCTGGAGAACAAAATCACCGAAATGCAGAATCAGTATTACGTGCGCGCGCGTGAAGAGCTGGCAAAAACCAACGAGGAAATTGAAACCCAGCGTTCGGTCATGCGGGGGCGGAAAGACTCGCTGACCCGCCTGAAATTTACCTCCCCGGTGCGGGCGATTGTGAAAGGCATTGAGGTCACCACCGTGGGCGGGGTGATTCCTCCTAACGGCAAGCTGATGACGCTGGTACCGCTGGACGATCAGATGCTGATTGAGGCGAAAATCTCGCCGCGAGATGTGGCATTTATCCATCCAGGGCAAAAGGCGTTGGTGAAAATTACCGCCTACGATTATTCCATTTATGGCGGACTAAAGGGGGTAGTGACCACCATTTCACCGGATACGCTGCAGGATGAGGTGAAACGCGACGTTTACTACTACCGGGTATATATCCGCACCGATGTCAGCCAGCTGGAGAATCGGGAGGGGAAAACATTTCCGATCTTCCCGGGCATGATTGCCACGGTGGACATCAAAACCGGCAGTAAATCCGTGCTGGATTATCTGCTGAAACCACTTAATAAAGCCA
This sequence comes from Cedecea sp., assembly GCF_036500665.1. Classification (NCBI taxonomy): domain Bacteria; kingdom Pseudomonadati; phylum Pseudomonadota; class Gammaproteobacteria; order Enterobacterales; family Enterobacteriaceae; genus Cedecea; species Cedecea sp. Next base: position 17,047 of record NZ_DASYBS010000139.1, on the reverse strand, counting down.
AAGAGGCGTTAAGGGAAAGGTAATACAGAAAAAGCCGGCGAATGCCGGCTTTTTTATACTTCGGTTGGGTCGATATCCAGGCCATACAGAATAAATGAGAAGTAAAATCCAAAATAGGATTCAGCCATCTCCATAAAACTGTTATGAATTTCCAATACACCTTCACTATCTTCGCTAAATAACCCAGCCATAATGCCACAATTAACAATGCGTCTCAGGTGCATTCTCGAAACAGATAAATCCTTCGCTGTTTTATTATAGTTGGGACGCAGCCACCATCTCCCATCGTCATCCTGCCTGGCCATTAGGTATATTCTGAGGATAATAATATGTCCGGCATCTTTATCCACAAACATCGCGCTATTAGGCACCAGTCTGCTCAATATGACTTCATCAAATAGCAGGCGGGCACTGCGGTGAAAAAAGGCTTCGAAGATATGGGTATCCTCAAGAGCATGAATCGAAAGCGTATTTTCCGGCAGCAACATTTTCAGTGAAGGAATTGAGATCTGCATATAGCTGCGGGTTTCATCAAGACCTTTTGTGCTGGGGGTATACAGCAGCACCCGGCGGTCATCCTCACTTTTTTCCAGCGTCATTCTGCCGGTAATACGCAGTAACGTGACCAGTGAATTCACCGTATTTAGGCTGGTGAGCTCCATTTTTACGCAAAATTCTTTGATATCCGCGAGAACCGCCCGACGGTCGCTGTAGTGAAAACACAGCAGCGCCAGTACAACGTGAAAGCGCGAGCTTTGTAAAATGGTTTTATAAAAGAGCGGCTGCTTTTTATAGGTTATCAGCAGGGAGTCATAATGGTGTTGGATGGCCTCTCGAAAGCGGGGATGTTTTTTTATTTGCTGGCTGTACCTGGCTATGGTGTCTTGAAGTAGGTGTTGCGTCATATTTTTTCTCGGTATAAGCGACGAGATTATTACTCTGCGAAATGCGTGCCAAAGAAGAGATAAAAAGGCACATTACGCATAGTTTTATTTATTTGAATGCATATCAAATTCATTCGGGAGTATATCACTGTTGATTTATAATGAAATAAGATCCTCAGGATTTTGTCGATCTTTACTTTTGTCTTAACTAAAAATGCTTGTTTTGACCTGGGATGATATTTTTTCCATGGTAAGGAAATAAATATTCCGGTAAGGGAAGTGTTATTTCCGGTGTAGTCTTCCGCCAGAGTAAATATTATCAAGATGATAATTAAGGGCTGTCTGTCAATACCAGAACGGGGAGAAACGGATGGGGCGGAGGGAAAGAAAACCATTTTTAAAGTGACATTTCATGTGATATAGTAAGTTACATGAGTTTTGTCTATTTTTTCGCCGATCGCCAACCAAAGGGGACGTGATGAACGATACAAATGACATTTTCAACGCGGAATTCTCCCGCCAGTACGATGCCAGCGGCGAACGCCTGAAAGACATTTCAAATAATCTGCATTCGCTGATATCGCTCTTGCTGGGGAATTTAGCCAGTGATGCGAGGGTTCTCTGCGTAGGTATTGGCACCGGGACGGAAATCGTCAGGCTGGCACATCAGCACCCAGGGTGGCGGTTTACCGGCGTGGATCCTTCTCCCAATATGCTTGCCGTTTGTGCAGAAAAGCTTGAGCGAGAAGGGCTGAGCGACCGCTGTACGCTGATTGAAGGCCACGTTATCGACGTTCCTGAACGGGAAAAATATGACGCCGCTTTGTGTTTGCTGGTGGCGCATTTTATTCAGCACCCGCAGCGGGGGGGGATTTACCAACACATTGCCGACAGGCTAAAACCCGCCGGGCAGCTAATCGCCGCAGAAATTGCGGGTGACATGGTGGATCCCGGTTTTGACAGCCAGTTGAAAAATTGGGTTGCGCTGCAGCAGGCTTATACCCAACGCGAGCGGGACATTTCTGAGGTGAAGGCCGAGCTTAGTCGACGTTTGCTTCTTCTGCCGCCTCGTCAAACCGAAGCGTTGCTTCTTGACGCGGGATTTGCCAGCGCGCAGTCGTTTTTCCAGTCGCTGCTTATTCACGGCTGGCAGGCTATTAAGCCTTAGAGTGAAGACGCGGCGCGCTGAAATAACGCGCCGCAAACCGATTATTTACTGGTAATGTCCTCTGACTTCACAAGCGTTGGCGTTTCGTTAAAGAAGTTCCACGGCTTCAGCAGGGCATGTACCCACTCGGTCGGCATGATGGGCCACTCTTCGGCGCGGGCGATATGCGTGGTGCCGGTGGTTAACCAGACGACGTTGTCCGTGTTTTCCAGCGACTGATTGTCTTTAGTGTAAGCGCCTAAGCCGGTGTCGTGCGCGGAGCGGTTCGGATATTTGCCTTCGGAATAGCGTTCATCCGGGTTATAGCGAGTCACCCACAGCTGTTTATCCATAAAGCTCAGACGGTGGTAAATCCACTCGTCCGGGGCAAACTTCGCCCCGGTTGCCACCGGGTGAGTCCCTCCTGCGTAAGGAATCAGCTGATAGGAAACCGGGTTACCCATGCGGTTTTCTTTGTTCGGGTTGCTGAGCAAACGGACGGTGCCCGGGTCAAATTTCTGCGCCGCGTCCTGCTCGTTTTTAATCGCATATTCATTGGTTTGCATCGTACTTGTGCGTGGGCCGCCGCGGGTGTTCGGCTTCACCACCGGATCGATAGCGGTCAGGCTGTTGTTTTCGCCGTCGACGTCCAGATCCAGGCGGAAGTTATAAATATGCTGATGGGTCGTGCCGACAATATTGTGGTCGATAAGCGTCCCGTAGCGGGTATCTTCTTTCGCGGTGGCATCGTGCATGGTTTTGGCCTTCACGCCTTTTACCGCTTCGATGCCGGTCGCGCCTGCATCAATGCCGATGGTGCCGTTCTGGTGGAAGACCCAGTCAAAGATGTAGTCGTAGTTGCCGACGGTGCTTATCCAGCGAATCACCAGTTCGCGGCGTTCGCTGCTGACGTTCGGCTGGCCCATCTCCTGGTGCTTATACTCCGGCCCGGCGTAGCGTTCGAAAACCGCAATGGCGCGCGGAATCGTGGTTGGTTTGCCGGTGTAATCGGCCAGGGTTTCGTCCAGCAGGACGGCGTTGGCCGGCGCATCTTTGCCGCGTACGATAGGCGAGGTCAGCGTGCCCATGCCGTAATCCCCGGCGTCCAGGTAAGCTTTAAAATACCAGCCGATATCCGGGTCGCCATACGGCACAATCATCCCACCGAGCGACCCTTCATACATGATTTTCCGTTTAGTGCCGTTGTCGTTGTAAGTCACGGTGGAAATAATCGGACCAACGCGGGAATTCAGCCGCAGGTGCAAATCCCAGTTTTGCCAGCGGATCGTGTCGCCGGTAATGGTGTAATTTTTGCCTTCTGGCTCAATGATATTCAGCGGTTTCAGGTTGGCAGCCTGCCGGTCACGTCCATCATAAGGGCGCGGGGTCATCGGCACAGGAATGACCGGACCTTCCTCAATTTTGATGATTTTTTTCTGCTCGAGATCCACCACGGCCACCAGGTTTTCAATCGGGTGCGCCCAATAATTGCCGTCGCCGACGTCAAGATAGCTCACCACTTTCAGCAGGCGCCGATCCTGCTTCAGGCCGTCCTTGCCGTCGAAATAGCCGACGGTAAGCGGGGTAGTGACCACTTTTGACGGATCGCTGATGCCGCGTTTTTTCACCGCATCGGCGAACTCTTTGCTGTTGTTGATTATCGACTGTACGCTGGCAAAATCGTCCAGCAGCACCATGCCCTGAGCGCCTTCAATCGGTTTCCAGCTTTTCACCTTTCCGGCGGCCAAATCTACCGTGGCTTAAATAATATGCCGGCCGTCAAGCATGATGACGTCCGCCTCACGCGGCTGGCTGACGCTGGTGCCGTCCATCACAAACTTCCAGATTTGCTCCTTCGGCGGCTCGCGCAGGGAAATCTCGGTAAAGCGAATATTCGGCTTGTAGCCCGCCGCGGCTTTGATTATCTCCACCGTTTGATTAATTTCGTCGGCGCTCAGGGAGTTGAGCGGGTGCGGTTTTTTCTCGACCGCAAAGGTTTGATCCAGCCCGGACTGGAACACTTCATTGATAAACCCTTCGGAGATAAACGCCGTTTTGTCTTTAAAGGTAACCGGGACTTCAAGCGTGAGCGTTTTGCCATTCACGATGGCGGAGGTGGCGTTAGGCTTCACCTTCACGTAGGCACCGTCTTTGACGATGGTAAACATCTGCGCGTAATCGTCCCACTGGACGTCGGCACCAAAATCCGCGAGCGTTTTTTGCATTGGCACCATATGTGCCTCGCCGCCGTGGGCAAAAGCAGGGGCGTTAATCCCCGCCGAGGTCAGAAGCGCAATAGCCAGCGCCAGCGCTTTTTTTCCCGTTTTCATTGTCATCGCTTTCTCACCTTAAACGTGCGTTGTGTTGTCATGTGCGTGCTGGATAAAGACTGTCGGATTCAACATAACAACTTCCGCCGGGGCTTCCCTTGTATTCCCTGCCAAGTGTTTTGCTGTGGTTGCCAGAATGTGGAATTGGGAAGAGTTGTTACTCCGGGTCGATGAGCTTCGGGTTAAATTCAGCCCTCACCCCGGCCCTCTCCCGGAGGGAGAGGGGGAAAACAAAAGATTGGTTAATTATTTGTTCCCTCTCCCTTTTAGGGAGAGGGTTAGGGTGAGGGTCAAACCAGAGGCGATGACTTGCCTGTCTGGCATTTAAGACTCAAGCGGTAAAATCACCGTTCAGGCGGGCAACGAGGGTGAGGATCGAGTAGCGGGCAACGACCTGCTGATGCTGGTTGGTGATATCCACCGCCCATTCCACCACGCCAACCGGCTTATCTTCCGCCGTTTTCTGCGGTTTGGCGGTTTTACGTTTGCAGGTCAGGCGCACCTGAATGGTATCGTCGATTTTTACCGGCTCAATAAAGCGCAGGTTTTCCATGCCGTAGTTGGCAATCACCGGCCCGACGCCTGGGTCAACAAACAGCCCGGCGGCGGCGGACACCACAAAGTAGCCGTGCGCCACGCGTTCGCCAAAGAAAGATTCTGCTGCGCCAATTTTATCGGTATGGGCATAGAAACGGTCGCCGCTCAGGTTGGCGAAGTTGGCGATGTCGGCTTCGGTCACGGTGCGGCGGGCGGTGAGAATGCTTTCCCCTATACGCAGCTCCTCAAAGTGTTTGCGGAACGGATGCACGGCATCTTCCTGAACCCGAGCGCCGTAGTTCCACTGTCCGCTAACGGCGGCAAGCATCGTTGGGCTGCCCTGAATAGCGGTGCGCTGCATGTAGTGTTTCACCGCGCGCAGGCCGCCCAGCTCTTCGCCGCCGCCCGCGCGGCCAGGGCCGCCGTGAACCAGCATCGGCAGCGGTGACCCATGCCCGGTAGACTCGACAGACGATTCCTGGTTCAGCACCTGAATTCGTCCGTGCGCGCGGGCTGCGCCGAGAATAAATTCACGTGCAGTTTGCTCATCGGCGGTGACCAGCGTCCCGGCAAGGCTGCCCTGGCCGGCGCGAGCCAGCGCCATAGCGTGTTCAGCATCCCGGTACGGCATCACGGTGGCAACCGGGCCGAAGGCCTCAAGCTCGTGCACCGCAGGCGTTTCATCCGGCTGCTGGCAAAGCAAAAGGGTCGGCGGGAAGAACGCGCCCGGCTGAGCGAGATCTGCTTTACCGCCAAGCACGGCTTCGCATCCGGCGGCAATCAATTGGTCAACTTTACGCTGCACGTCATCCCGCTGTTCAAGGCTGACCAGCGCCCCCATGCGCACGCCTTCCACCGCCGGGTCGCCTGGTTGAATTTTCCCCAGTTTTGCCTTCAGCGCTTCGATCACCGAACCCAGCCGGTTTTGCGGCACGATAATCCGGCGAATCGCGGTACATTTTTGCCCGGCCTTGGCGGTCATTTCACGCACGACTTCGCGCACAAACAGCGCAAATTCAGGCTGCTCAGGCGTCACATCTTCTGCCAGCACGCAGCAGTTCAGTGAATCCGCTTCCATGGTAAAGGGAATAGAACGGGCAACGATATTTGAGTGACAACGTAACTTTTGTCCGGTGCTGGCCGACCCGGTAAACGTCACCACATCCTGCTCATCTAAATGCTCGAACAGGTCACCCACGCCGCCGCAAATCAGGCCGATCGCCCCATCCGGCACCAGGCCGGATTCAACTATCGCTTTGACCATCGCCTGGGTTAACTGCGCGCTGGCCGTGCCGGGTTTAACGATCGCGGGCATACCGGCCAGCCAGGTCGGGGCCAGCTTCTCGAGCATCCCCCAGCAAGGGAAGTTAAACGCGTTGATGTGCAGCGCCACGCCGGACTTAGAGGTGAGCACGTGGCGGGCGGCAAATCCGCCCTGTCTGGAGAGCGGAATCAACTCGTCTTCCGGCCACAGCGTGTCATCCGGCAGCTCGCGGTTGCCCATTCCGGCGTAGGCAAACAGCGTGCCGATCCCGCCTTCAATATCTACCCAGCTATCAGCGCGGGTCGCCCCGGTTTGGTACGAGACCTCGTAGAACGCCTCTTTTTGCGCCAGCAGATGCTTAGCCACGGCTTTTAACATTGCGGCGCGCTGGATAAACGTCATCGCCTGCAGTGCCTTGCCCCCTTGTTCAACGGCGAAGCGTTTTGCCGCCGCCATATCCGCGCCTTCGCTGGTCACCTGCCACAGCGGTTCGCCGCTAACGGCATGAAAAATGGTTCTTTCTTTACCCTGGCCGCTAAACCACGTCCCGGACAGATAGCTGGTTAACTTTTGCATCTCACTCTCCATTACATGCTGCATTTAATGCTTACAGTGTTTATTTTATGAATCATAAAAATCAAGCTGTAATTTAATAAATTGTTAACAATGCGATGAGGTGTGATTTTTGTTATTTATTTATATCAATGATAAATAGGGGTTTAGCGAAATTTTACGTGATAGACCTCACAATCATACCGTGTAATCTTTGCGATCTTCGTTAACTTATCTGTAACTTTTAGTCATGATGTGATTCGCAATATCGCAATGTGTAGCATTAAATTGAATCATAAGGTGATGCCGTGACAGAACAAGAACGCTTTGACGAGCGCATCCAGCAGGAAACCGCCATAGAGCCGCAGGACTGGATGCCGGAGGCTTACCGCAAAACGCTGATCCGCCAGATAGGCCAGCATGCGCACTCGGAAATTGTCGGCATGCTGCCGGAAGGCAACTGGATAACGCGTGCGCCCAGCCTGCGCCGCAAGGCCATTCTGCTGGCCAAAGTGCAGGATGAAGCCGGGCACGGCCTGTATCTCTACAGCGCCGCCGAAACCCTGGGCTGCGCCCGGGAAGATATCTACCAGAAGATGCTCGACGGCAAGATGAAGTACTCCTCCATCTTTAACTACCCGACGCTCAACTGGGCCGACATTGGGGTTATTGGCTGGCTGGTTGACGGCGCCGCTATCGTCAACCAGGTCGCGCTGTGCCGGACTTCTTACGGCCCTTACGCCCGTGCGATGGTGAAAATCTGTAAAGAAGAAAGCTTCCACCAGCGTCAGGGGTTTGAAGCCTGCACCGTGCTGGCGAAGGGCAGCCCGGAACAGCGCCAGATGCTGCAGGACGCCATTAACCGCTTCTGGTGGCCGGCGCTGATGATGTTCGGGCCCAACGACGACAACTCGCCAAACAGCGCCCAAAGCCTCGCCTGGAAAATCAAACGCTTCGGTAACGACGAGCTGCGCCAGCGCTTTGTCGACAACACGGTGCCGCAGGTTGAGCTGCTGGGCATGACCGTGCCGGATCCCGATCTGCATCTGGATGAGGCTACCGGCCACTACCGCTTTGGCGACATTGACTGGCAGGAATTTAACGAAGTAGTGGCCGGGCGCGGCTTATGCAACGAAGAGCGCCTTGCCGCCAAGCGTAAAGCCTGGGAAGAGGGGGCATGGGTGCGCGAAGCCGCCCTTGCGTATGCCGAAAAACAACAGGCCCGCACCGCCGCCTGAAGGAGTAAGAGATGAGCAAAATTTACTGGCCGCTGTACGAAGTGTTTATCCGTAATAAAAAGGGGCTGTCCCACCGCCATGTCGGCAGCCTGCACGCGGCCGACGGCCAGATGGCGCTGGAAAACGCCCGCGACGCCTACACCCGCCGCAGCGAAGGCTGCTCCATCTGGGTGGTGAAAGCGAGCGAAATCGTGGCCTCGCAGCCGGAAGAACGCCCGGAATTTTTCGACCCGGCAGACAGCAAAGTCTACCGCCACCCGACGTTTTACACGCTGCCTGACGGCATCGAGCACATGTGAGGCCGCCAATGACACTCGATCCTGTAGCGACCTACAGCCTGCGCCTCGGCGACACCTGCCTTGTGCTCGCCCAGCGCCTGAGCGCCTGGTGCGGTCATGCGCCGGAGCTGGAAATTGACCTGGCGCTGGCCAACATTGGCCTCGACCTGCTCGGCCAGGCACGCAACTTCCTGACCTACGCCGCCGAGCGGGAAGGCGAACACATTGATGAAGACAGGCTGGCCTTTGGGCGTGATGAACGTGAATACCGCAACCTGCTGCTGGCGGAACAGCCCAACGGTGATTTTGCCGAAACGCTGGTGCGACAGTATCTGCTGGACGCCTGGCACGTCTCGCTGTTCGGCCGTCTGGTGGAAAGCCAGGACCCGCAGCTGGCAGCTATCGCGGCCAAAGCGATTAAAGAAGTCCGTTACCACCTGCGTTTCAGCCGCGGCTGGCTGGTTCGTCTGGGGAACGGCACCGCGCTTTCTCAGGTAAAAACGCAAAGCGCGCTGAACAAACTGTGGCGCTTCAGCGGCGAAATGTTCGTTGCCGACGAGCTGGAAATGACGCTGGCAGAGCAGGGGATCGCGGTCGATCCGCTTAGCCTCAAAGCCGAATGGCTGCAAGAAGTGACCGCCGGGTTGAGCGAGGCCTCGCTGCAGATACCGGGAGAAGCGCCATACCGCACCGGCGGTAAGCAGGGCTTACACACCGAACACCTCGGCCCGCTGCTGGCTGAAATGCAGTACCTGCAGCGCGCTTACCCAAACCAGCAATGGTAAGGAGGAGAGGATGCAAACCGCCACGCTTCAGCCCGCCGCCGTCCGCGACGTCTGGCGTCTGCTGAGTGAAATCAGTGACCCGGAAATCCCGGTGCTGACCATCACCGACCTTGGCATGGTACGCAGCGTAGAACACGGCGAGGACGGCTGGCATATCGGCTTCACGCCGACGTATTCAGGTTGCCCGGCGACCGAGTTCTTGCTCGCGGCCATCAGAGAAGCGATGGAGGGTGCAGCCCTAAGCCCGGTGCATATCAAGCTGGTTTTGCATCCCGCCTGGACGACGGACTGGATGTCGCCGGAGGCCAAAGCCCGGCTGCGCGAATACGGCATCAGTCCGCCGCAGGGGCATGCCTGCCACGCAACTGTCGCCGCCCAGGTGACCTGTCCGCGCTGCGGGAGCGAACACACTTCGCTCATCAGTGAATTCGGCTCCACGGCCTGTAAAGCGCTTTATCGCTGCGACAGCTGCCGGGAACCCTTTGATTACTTTAAATGTATTTGAGGATGCTATGCCTTTATTTCATTCCCTGAAAGTGGCACGTATCGAACCCGAAACCGCAGAGGCGGTGGCGATCACGTTTGCGGTGCCGGACGCGCTGCGCGGGCAATATCGTTTTCGCCCTGGGCAGCATTTGACACTCAAAGCCCGCCTGGGTGATGAAGAGCTGCGCCGCTGCTATTCCATTTGCCGCTCTGACAATCCGGGCGAGATCTGCGTCGCGGTCAAAGCCATTGAAGGCGGCCGTTTCTCGCAGTACGCGGTCAGTGATTTAACCGCCGGCATGTCGCTGGAAGTGATGGTGCCGCAGGGGACGTTTGGCTATCAGCCGGAATCGGAAACTCGCGGGAACTATCTGGCGCTGGCGGTGGGCTCCGGCATTACGCCGATGCTGGCGATTATCGGCGCCACGCTTGCCACGGAGCCACAAAGCAGCGTGACGCTGGTCTACGGCAACCGCAGCAGCGCCAGCATGATGTTCCGCCAGGCGCTGGCCGACCTGAAAGACCGTTACCCGCAGCGTCTGCAGCTGATTTACCTGTTCAGCCAGGAAAAATCGGACAGCGAATTGCTCAGTGGCCGCCTGGACGGCGCGAAGCTAAAACAGCTCGGCGACTACCTGCTGGACGTCAAAGGCTTTGACCGCACCTTTATCTGTGGCCCGCAAAGCATGATGCAGGTAGCCGAAGCCACGCTGAAAGAGATGGGCGTGGCGCCGCAGGATATCTACCTCGAGCATTTCAACACGCCGGGCGTTACGCCCAGCGCTCGTTCTCGCGCTCAGGCGGCCGGTAAAACCGTGATCCTGCGCCAGGACGGCGTGGATCGCCAGATAACGCTGACCGCCGGGGACGAAAGCATTCTCGACGCGGCGCTGCGGCAGGGCGCGGATCTGCCGTATGCCTGCAAAGGCGGCGTCTGCGCCACCTGCCGCTGCAAGGTACTGCGCGGCGAAGTGGAAATGGGCGTCAACTACAGCCTCGAGCCGGATCAGCTGGCCGCAGGCTACGTGCTGAGCTGCCAGGCGCTGCCGAAGGGCGACGACGTGGTGCTCGATTTTGACGCGCAGGGGCTGTGATGAGCGAACTTCTAAGCCAACAGAGCGGCCGGGTGCTGACCCTGACGCTGAACCGCCCGCAGGCTCGCAATGCGCTCAACAACGCCCTGCTGACGCAGATCGCTGAAGCGCTGGAAGCCGCGCAGCAGGACGAATCCATCGGTGCCGTCGTTATCACCGGCCACGAGCGCTTTTTCGCCGCCGGAGCGGACTTAAAAGAGATGGCGAGTCGGGATATGCCCGCCACGCTGAACGATCCCCGGCCCCAGCTTTGGGCGCGTATTGAACGCTTTCCAAAACCACTGATCGCCGCCGTCAACGGCTATGCGCTCGGCGCAGGCTGCGAGCTGGCGCTGCTGAGTGACATCATCGTTGCCGGGGATAACGCGCGCTTCGGCCTGCCGGAAATCACGCTGGGGATTATGCCCGGCGCGGGCGGCACCCAGCGGCTTATCCGCAGCGTAGGCAAGGCGCTGGCTTACCGTATGGTACTCAGCGGCGAAGCTATCGACGCGCCACAGGCGTTACGTGCCGGGCTGGTTGCCGAGGTACATCCTGCTGCGCTGACGCTTGAATACGCGCAGAAACTTGCCGCAAGCATCGCTCGCCATGCGCCCCTTGCGCTGCAGGCCGCGAAAAACGCGCTTCAACAGGCGCAGAACACGGGCCTGAGCCAGGGCCTGCTGCAGGAACGTCAGCTGTTTACGCTGCTCGCCGCCACCGAAGATCGTCAGGAAGGCATCGCCGCTTTTCTGGAAAAACGACCTGCTGAATTCAAAGGACGTTAATCATGAGTTTTATTGTTAGCGATGTGCAAAACGGGGTGATGACCCTGACCCTGAACCGCCCGGAGCGGCTGAACAGCTTTAACGACGAGATGCATCGCCAGCTGGCGGAAATCCTGACCCAGGCCGAAAGGGATGAAACCATCCGCTGCCTGCTGATCGCCGGTGCCGGACGTGGCTTTTGCGCCGGGCAGGATCTCAACGACCGCAACGTTGACCCAAGCGGCGATGCGCCAGACCTGGGCTATTCCGTTGAAACTTTCTATAACCCGCTGCTGCGCCGCTTGGCGAAGTTGCCGAAGCCGGTGATTGCTGCGGTCAACGGCGTTGCGGCCGGAGCCGGTGCCACGCTGGCGCTGGGCTGCGACATGGTTATTGCCGCACGTTCGGCAAAATTCATTATGTCTTTCAGCAAGCTGGGCCTGGTGCCCGACTGCGGCGGCACCTGGTTCTTACCCCGCCTGACCGGGCGGGCACGCGCTATGGGGCTGGCATTACTTGGCGACACGCTGAGCGCGGAACAGGCGCACGAGTGGGGCATGATCTGGCAGGTAGTGGATGACGAACAGCTAAGCGATACCGCCCGCCAGCTGGCTCAACACTTGGCTACTCAGCCGACCTTTGGTCTGGGGCTTATCAAAAAAGCGCTTTACGCCTCGGAAACCAACACCCTGGACGCCCAGCTGGACCTGGAGCGGGACTATCAGCGCCTGGCCGGCCGCAGCGAAGACTATCGCGAGGGAGTTTCAGCTTTTCTGGCGAAACGCCCGGCGACCTTTAAGGGGAAATGAGCATGCTGACACCTGATGCTGTGATTGCGGTAATAGGCAGCGGCACCATGGGCGCGGGAATTGCGCAGGTGGCCGCCAGCGCAGGCCATGCCGTCTGGCTGTATGACATTCAGCCCGGCGCGGCAAAGCGTGCGATTGACGGCATTGACACCGCGCTAAGCGCTCGCGTAGCCAAAGGCAAGCTGGATGATGCCAGCCGTCAGTCAACCCTTGCCCGGCTGCATCCGGCAGAAACGCTGGAAGATTTGGCTCAGGCTGAGCTGGTGATTGAGGCAGCGGCCGAACAAATTGACATCAAACAGGCGATCTTCCGCGATTTAGCGGCGGTCTGCGGCGCTGATACCGTCTTTGCCAGCAATACCTCATCCATTTCCATCACCGCCATCGCCAGCGGAATCAGCCATCCGGCACGCGTGGTCGGGCTGCATTTCTTTAACCCTGCGCCGGTGATGAGGCTGGTGGAGGTGGTCAGCGGGCTGGAAACCTCGCCGGAAATTGCCGAGCGGCTTTGTGAGCTGGCGCTGCGCTGGGGAAAACAGCCGGTGCGATGCCACTCCACGCCGGGATTTATCGTTAACCGCGTGGCGCGGCCGTTTTATGCCGAAGCCTGGCGTGCGCTGGAGGAGCAGGTGGCTCCGGCTGCGGCCATCGACGCGGCTTTACGCGACGGCGCGGGCTTCCCGATGGGGCCGCTGGCGTTAACCGATCTGATCGGCCAGGACGTCAACTTCGCCGTGACCTGCTCGGTGTTTAACGCCTTCTGGCAGGAGCGCCGCTTTTTACCTTCATTAACCCAGCAGGAGCTGGTGCTGGGCAAGCGCCTGGGCAAGAAAACCGGGCAGGGCGTTTACCGCTGGCCGCTTGAGGCGACGCCGGAATACCAGCCTCAGGTGCCCGAAGAATTTGCCGCAAAACAGGCCACGCAGTCCGGCAAAACGCTTGAGCTTGACGGCATTGTGGTCGCCATTACCAACGGTATGACCGCCACTGCCATGTCAGCCGAACTGAAACGTCCGGTGGTGCTGCGGGACAGGCTGGCCGATTCCTCTCTGGAAGTGCTGGCCGCCTCGGCTTTGGTTACGCCGCAGCAGCTGGCGAAGGTCATCCATTACTTCCAGCGGCAGGGTAAACAGGTACTGGTGATTAACGACTACCCCGGCATGCTGGCGTGGCGCACGGTGGCGATGCTGGCCAACGAAGCGCTGGACGCGCTGCAGAAAGGCGTGGCCGGAGAAGCGGATATCGATACCGCGATGCAGCTCGGCGTTAACTATCCACAGGGGCCACTGGCCTGGGGAGCGCGGCTGGGCTGGCAAAATGTCTTAACGCTACTGGAAAACCTCCAGCGCCACTACGGCGAAGAGCGTTACCGCCCGACGTCTTTACTGCGCCAGCGCGCGCTGCTGGAGAACCAACATGAGCACTAATGCCTGGGATAACGCTCGCCTGATGTACGCGCGGGACAACTGCGCCAAACAGATGGGAATCGAAGTGATTGAGATGGGCGACGGTTTTGCGCTGCTCACCATGACCATCACCGAGGCCATGCTCAATGGCCACCAGACCTGCCACGGCGGGCAGCTGTTTACCCTGGCCGATACCGCCTTTGCCTACGCCTGCAACAGCCAGGGGCTGGCGGCCGTAGCATCCGGTTGCAGCATTGAATTTCTGCGCCCCGGCAAGGCGGGCGACCGATTGAAAGCGGTGGCCAGGGTGCGCCAGCAGGGGCGACAGACCGGCGTCTACGACATCGAAATTATTAATCAGGATGAGAAGACGCTGGCGCTGTTTCGCGGCCGCGCCCATCGCATAGGGACAACGCTTTCAGGAGAAAAATTATGAGTCAGGCTTTTATTTGCGATGGCGTTCGTACCCCGATTGGCCGCTACGGCGGGGCGCTTTCGAGCGTGCGTGCGGATGACCTGGCCGCGCTGCCGTTAAAAGCGCTGTTGGCACGTTACCCTAATCTCGACTGGAGCGCCGTCGATGACGTTATCTTTGGCTGTGCGAACCAGGCCGGGGAGGATAACCGCGATGTGGCGCGCATGGCGACGCTGCTGGCGGGTATACCTGTCGACGTTCCGGGCACAACCATTAACCGCCTGTGCGGTTCCGGGCTGGATGCCGTGGGCTTTGCCGCTCGCGCCATTAAAGCCGGTGATGCCCAGCTGATGCTGGCGGGCGGCGTGGAATCCATGTCCCGTGCGCCGTTTGTGATGGGCAAAGCCAGCTCGCCGTTCCAGCGTCAGGCGGAGATGTTTGACACCACCATCGGCTGGCGTTTTGTGAACCCGCTCATGGCCGCGCAATTTGGTACTGACAGCATGCCGGAAACGGCAGAGAATGTAGCGGAATTGTTAAAAATAAGCCGCGAAGACCAGGACCTGTTTGCGTTTCGCAGCCAGCAGCGCACCGCCCACGCACAGCAAAAGGGCATTCTGGCCGAAGAGATCGTGCCGGTCACGCTCAGCGGGCGCAAAGGGGCTGTGGCCGAAATGCATGAAGACGAGCATCCGCGCGCAGAAACCACGCTTGAGCAGCTGGCGGCGCTAAAAACGCCGTTCCGCGCAAACGGCGTAGTGACGGCGGGCAATGCTTCCGGCGTGAACGACGGGGCGGCGGCGCTGATTATCGCCAGTGAAGCCGCCGCGCTGCAGCACGGGCTGACGCCAAAGACGCGTATTGTCGCCATGGCGACGGCGGGCGTAGAGCCGCGTTTGATGGGGCTGGGGCCGGTTCCGGCGGTGCGAAAAGTGCTGGAAATTGCCGGGCTAAGCATCCACGACATGGACTTAATTGAACTAAACGAAGCCTTCGCCGCGCAGGCGCTCGGCGTGCTTCGCCAACTGGGGCTCCCGGATGATGCCCCGCATGTGAATCCTAACGGCGGCGCGATTGCGTTAGGACACCCGCTGGGGATGAGCGGAGCCAGACTGGCGTTAACGGCCAGCCTGGAGCTGCACCGGCGCGGCGGGCGGTATGCCCTTTGCACCATGTGTATCGGTGTGGGTCAGGGCATTGCCCTGATCCTTGAGCGTGTGAGCTAGTCAAACCTGCGAGTACCCTAATAATGATAACCTCTGAAACTAAGCTGGAACCGATTGAAACCGCGTCGCTGGATGAGCTGCAGGCCCTGCAAACGCAGCGCCTGAAATGGACGCTTAACCACGCTTATAACAACGTCCCGATGTATAAGCGCAAATTTGACGCCGTGGGCGTGCACCCTGACGATTTTAAAGAGCTAAAAGACATTCGCCTGTTCCCTTGCACCACCAAGCAGGATCTGCGCGATAACTATCCTTTTGATACTTTCGCCGTGCCGATGGAGCAGGTCGTTCGTATTCACGCTTCTTCCGGGACGACGGGCAAACCTACGGTTGTGGGCTACACCCAAAACGACATTGATACTTGGGCTAACCTGGTGGCGCGTTCGCTGCGTGCCGCAGGCGGAACGCCAAAAGATAAAATTCATGTCTCCTATGGCTACGGGCTGTTTACCGGCGGGCTGGGCGCACACTACGGCGCAGAGCGCCTCGGGGCGACCGTTATCCCGATGTCCGGCGGGCAGACTGAAAAACAGGCGCAGCTGATCCGCGATTTTCAGCCGGACATGATCATGGTCACGCCGTCCTGGTGCCTGAACCTGATTGAAGAGCTGGAACGCCAGATGGGCGGCGATGCCAGCGGCTGCTCGCTGCGCGTGGGCGTTTTTGGCGCGGAGCCGTGGACCAAAGCCATGCGGGCAGAAATTGAACGCCGCTTAGGCATCACCGCGCTGGATATTTACGGCCTGTCAGAAGTGATGGGGCCGGGCGTGGCGATGGAGTGCCTGGCGTCGCGCGATGGCCCGACGATTTGGGAAGACCATTTCTACCCGGAAATCGTCGATCCGCAGGGCGGCGTGCCGCTGGAAGACGGCGAGCACGGCGAGCTGCTTTTCACCACGCTGACTAAAGAGGCGTTGCCGGTGATCCGCTACCGCACCCGCGACTTAACGCGCCTGTTGCCGGGCAGCGCGCGCACCATGCGCCGTATGGACCAGATTTCCGGCCGTTCCGACGACATGCTGATCATTCGCGGCGTGAACGTGTTCCCGTCGCAGCTGGAAGAGGAGATCCTGAAATTCCAGCATCTGGCGCCGCATTATCAGCTGGAAGTACATCGTCGCGGTCACCTTGACACTCTGGCGATCAAGGTGGAGCTGAAGGAGAGCAGCCTGTATCTCAGCCACGAGCAGCGCTGTGGGGTTTGCCACGAGCTGCGGCATCGCATTAAGTCGATGGTAGGGATTTCAACGGATATCACCATCGTGAACTGCGGCAGCCTGCCTCGCTCAGAAGGCAAAGCTATCCGGGTTTGCGACCTGCGTCAGGCGGCTAATCATTAACTGTACGTGACATTGTCACTAATAACGGGCCGATGGATAACAATCCACTGCCCGTATTTCTTCCCGGCCGCAGTAATTGCAAATCTTTTTGTCTTCTTACATGAGATCGGAAAGCCTTTGCACCGGTGCAATCTGCCATTTTCCAGGAAACCCAAAGGCCTCATTCCAAAACATCACGGGCTTTCACCGTTGGGCAGGAACTGGTGATGCACACCAATTGATTTAACTTATTGTTTTTCATGGTGTATTTATCGCCAGTAGTTATTCCGTTCACCTATAGTTCGATTTTCCCTGCACGTTCAGATCACGGTGAACGTGTCCGGGGGATAACGCCATCCCCCGAACAGCCCCGGCGCCCGGCAGGCTCACCGCCGCTGAAGCGGTAAACCCACCGGCTATCACCCAAACATTCGGGGTCGTTCGCGATTCGTTCCCGACGATCGCTCTCTTTCGCTGCTCCCGGCAGCTCAACCCCGCCTGAGTTGGGTCATCACCGGGGGCGATGAGAGC